>NZ_NFLA01000002.1:0-159400 GCF_002160675.1 Erysipelatoclostridium sp. An15 | reverse complement strand
TAATTTAAATATAATAGTTAAAATAATTTGACTATCATAATTAATTTATAAAAATCTTCTTCAAAAATAACTAATTTAATTTGAAAATAATTAGCTAATATAATTCGCTAATCAACACTGATAGATCAAAATAAAAAATTTAAAGTGGAATTTAACTTTTCACTTTAGATTTTATAATCTTTTTCAATTTTTACTAAAAAATATTTAGATTATATGCTAAAATATAAAGATGTGAGGATAGAATAGGTATAATAAATATTCAATTAAACAGTTAATAAAAGTAAAATATAGACTTTTATTAGGTGTTTTTGGTTAATAATTATTAAATAATACTAATTAATAACATATTATTAAATACGAGGTTAATAAATAGCCTAACAAAGAGAGGAGGGAGTCGTCTAAATACGACTCAATTATTAAATGGATGATTTTATTCGCCCACAAAAAAATCAAAATCTACAGCAAAATCAAGTTCCTGTAAAAAAACCTAAAAAAGGACGACATTTAAAAGAAACCGTCTTTATCATTTGTATGATCGTATGTCTAGGAATTGGTTTTGTTTCTGGATATTTAACTAAACAAGTAGTTCCTGAAAGTGGTAGTTCTTCTAGTGAAACTACAGTAATTGATGAGGCGTATCAAGTATTAAATGATAACTGGTACAACGCTAGTGGTAAAGAGGTTGATATTCAAGGGGATACAATTTCAGCATTAGTTGCTTCGTTGGGGGATCAACATAGCGATTATTATACTTTTGAAGAAGCAAAAGCTTTTAATCAAAGTGTTGATGGTAATTATGTAGGGATTGGTGTTGTCCAAAGAACTGTTAGTCAAGGAACGATGATCATTGAGATTTATCAAGATACTCCAGCGATGGAAGCTGGCTTACAAGTCGGAGATATTATTGCCGGTGTTAATGGACAAGATGTAGCTGGGAAAACAGCTACTGAAATTTCTGACTTAGTTCGAGGGGAAGCTAATACTACTGTTACTTTAACAATTATCCGTGGCGGTAAAGAAATGCAGGTAGATGTTACTAGAAATAATATCGATAGTGCAGTTAAAAGTGAAATTCGAACTAACAATGATAAAAAATTTGGTTATGTGCAAATTAATACTTTTGGAACGACAACAGCAAGCGATTTAGAAGCAGCTTTACAATCATTTGCAGAAGCTAATATAGATACATTAGTTATTGATTTACGTGATAATGGTGGTGGTTATTTAGTTGCTGCTCAAGATGTATTGAATTTATTTTTTGACGAAGGAGATTTATTATTCCAAATGGAATATAAAAATGGAACAGTCGAAAAATATGAAGCTGATGATAGCAAAACATATAATTTTATAAATGGTTATATTCTGGTAAATGGAAACACCGCTTCAGCTTCTGAAGTTGTGGCAGGGGCTTTACAAGAACAATTAGGCTATAAACTAATTGGTGATCAGACATATGGTAAAGGAACAGCCCAGACCCAAAAACAATTAAGTGATGGTTCTGTTTTGAAGTATACTTATGCTAGATGGTTATTACCTAGTGATACTTGGATTGATGGCAAGGGGTTAACACCTGATTATTCAGTAAGTAATATAGATATTAGTGAAATTACATCAGAAAGTTTAGAAAGTGATATGGGCTATGATAGTGTGGGAACTGCTATAGCTTCAATGCAAAAAATGTTAAACTGTTTAGGTTATACTTGTGATCGCAGTGATGGATATTTTTCAAGTCAAACTGTCACAGCCTTACAACAATTTGAACAAGCTAATAATTTAACGGTTGATGGAATTTATAGTGATGCTGATCGCCAAATCTTAGAAGCGACAGTATTAATCTATGCAAATGATGATGCCAATGATTATCAGTATCAAAAGTTAATGGAGTTAGTCAAATAGAGTTAGTTTTTTTCTAACTCTTTTTATTTACAATGTAATAATTTGGTAAAAAATATTGAAAGCATAGTTAGTCTAGTAATGGGCATAATTCTTTTAAGTTTGCAAGTTTCTTGTTATAATAGAAAGGACATAGGAGGTGTTTTTATGCCAGATTTTAAACTAGTATCACCATTTTCCCCAATGGGTGATCAAATAACTGCAATTGAACAATTGTTAGATGGGATAAAAGCCGGAAAAAAAGAACAGGTTTTACTAGGTGGAACAGGTACTGGTAAGACTTTTACTGTTTCTAATGTAATTGCGGCAGCTAAAAAACCAACATTGGTTTTAGCACATAATAAAACATTAGCCGGACAGTTATATTCAGAATTAAAAGAGTTTTTTCCTGAAAATCGAGTAGAATATTTTATTTCTAACTTCGATTTTTACCAGCCAGAGGCATATATCCCTGGTCGGGATTTATATATTGATAAAAATGCTAAAACTAATTATGAAATTGAAATGCTTCGTAGTGCAGCTATGAATTCATTGATAGAAAGAGATGATGTTATTGTCGTGGCTTCAGTTGCTTCAATTTATGGATTAGGGAATCCGCAACAATATAAAGAAATGATATTTTCATTGCGGGTAGATCAGGATATTGATCGTCGTGAATTATTGACATATTTAGTTGATCGTCAATATCAGAGAAACGATATTGAACAAACAAAAGGAACTTTTAGAGTACGTGGTGACGTAATCGAAATTGTTCCTGGTCATAGTGAAAGTTATTTAATTAGAATTGAACTATTTGGTGATACTGTTGAAAGAATCAGTGAGGTTGATCCTTTGACCGGACATGTTTTAGGTGTATATAAAACATATACGATTTATCCTGCTTATGGTTATGTAACAACTAAAGAACAAACCTTAAAAGCATGTGATACGATTTTAGCAGAATTAGAAGAACGCTTAGAAGTATTTAAAAATGAAAACAAGTTATTGGAATATGAACGTCTTGAACAAAGAACTCGCCACGATGTTGAAATGTTACGTGAAGTTGGTATGTGTCCTGGAATTGAAAACTATTCACGACATATCGATGGTCGAGCACCAGGACAACGTCCTTATACATTAATAGATTATTTTCCTAAAGATTTTTTATTGATCGTTGATGAAAGTCACGTTATGCTACCACAAATCAGAGGAATGTTTAATGGCGATCGCTCTCGTAAAGAAACCCTTGTAGAATACGGGTTCCGTTTACCAAGTGCTTTAGATAATCGGCCATTACAATTTGATGAATTTGAACAACTAATTAATCAGGCTATCTATGTTTCAGCAACACCTGGAGATTATGAATTAGAGCGAGTTGATCATCATGTAGTTGAACAAATTATTCGTCCAACTGGACTATTGGATCCAATTATTGAAGTTCGTCCAACTAAAGATCAAATCGATGATATCATTAATGAAATTAAGTTACGTCAAGAACAAAACGAACGTGTATTGATTACGACTCTTACTAAACGAATGGCTGAAGATTTAAGTGCTTATTTAAAAGAATTGGGTATTAAAGTTGCTTATCTTCATAGTGATACTAAAACACTAGAACGTACTGAGATTTTAAGAGATTTACGATTAGGTAAATATGATGTTTTAGTTGGCATCAACTTATTAAGAGAAGGATTAGATTTACCAGAAGTTAGCTTAGTATGTATTTTGGATGCTGATAAAGAAGGCTTTTTACGAAGTGAACGTTCTTTGATTCAAACAATCGGAAGGGCTGCTCGTAATAGTAATGGTAAAGTAATTATGTATGGTGATAAAATAACTGATTCAATGGCTTATGCTATTGAAGAAACAAATCGTCGCCGTGGTATCCAAAACAAATATAATAAAGAACATAATATTACCCCAACAACAATTCACAAGGAAATTCGTGATGCTATTCATGGTCAAGAAGTTATTGATGATGCTGCAAGTCTTGTTAAAAAAGGACGAAAAGCTAGCAAGAAAGATAAACAGGCAATGATTCATGAGCTTGAAAAACAAATGAAAGATGCCGCTAAAGTTCTTGATTTTGAAAGAGCAATGGAATTAAGAGATATTATCCTGGAGTTACAAGGTGAAAAATAAATACCAATTTGAAGCTTTAGTAAACCAGATATTTAAAGATATTGATTGCTTAGGCGGACGGGTTTTTCTAGTCGGTGGAATTGTTAGGGATATGTTGATGTATGGTCATGTTGACTATCATGATGTTGATGTAGAAATTTATGATTTAAATATCGACGATTTACAACAAATACTAGGTAAATATGGTAAAGTAAATCTGGTAGGAAAATCATTTGGCATTTTAAAACTAGATAAACTACCTAATTACGATTTTGCCTTGCCGCGAATCGAGCGTAAAAATGGCTTAGGTCATCAGGGTTTTGAAGTGACTGTCAATGAACATTTAGATTTAAAAACGGCTTCATCAAGACGTGATTTTACTATCAATGCTATTATGTATGAAGTAAAAACAGGAAAGATTTATGATTTTTATCATGGAATTGACGATATTAATAAACGAACAATCAGAATGGTTAATGCTAGTAGTTTTGCTGAAGACCCTTTGCGCGTGTTAAGAGCAGCACAGTTTGCTTCAAGATTTGATTATTATATCGACCCTAATACAAAAGCCATCTGTAAAAAAATGGTACAAGAAAAGTTATTAGATACTTTAAGCAATGAACGCATTTTTCAAGAATATAATAAATTACTGTTAAGTATGCGTCCTTCAATTGGGTTAACTTTTCTAAAAGAAATTAAAGCTTTGTGGCCATGTCTAGATATTTTATCATCAACAATGCAACGATTAGACTTCCATCCTGAAGGTGATGTTTGGAAACATACTTTATTAGTAACAGATTTAGCGGCTTTATGCCGCCATAAAACAAGTAATCCATTAGGTTTTATGTGGAGTGCCTTGCTTCATGATATTGGAAAGCCTGAAGTAACGACGCCAGAAGGAAGGGCACCACGTCATAATGAATCCGGTGTTAAGATTTTTGATAGCCAGGTTACTTGTTATATACCAGATAAAAAATTACAGCGTTACATTAGAACGATGATTTATTATCATATGCATTTAATGAATATGGTAAGAAATGGTGCTCGTGATTATGGCTATTTTAAAATTCTAAAAGGAATAAATGGAATTGTACCGGTAGATGACTTAATTTTAATAACAAAATGTGATAAACTAGGTAGATATAAAGATGAACATGAAAATATTAATCGATTTGATTATGTGATGAAAGAAAAAATGGCTCGATTAGGTAAAGAGGCTAAAGAGCCAGTGATAAATGGTAATGATTTAAAAGGACTTGGCATTGAGCCATCATCCAAATATAAAGAGATATTAGAGTGGGCATATGATCAACAGCTAAAAGGACATGATCGTGTGGCTATATTAAAGATGTTAAAAGGTAGGTAAAATATGGAACATGATAAACTGGTCATTAAAGGGGCTAGAGAAAATAATTTAAAAAATATCGATATCGAGATTCCTAAAAATAAATTAGTAATTATGACGGGATTATCTGGTTCTGGTAAAACTTCGTTAGCATTTGACACAATTTATGCTGAAGGACAGCGCCGTTATGTCGAATCATTAAGTGCTTATGCCAGACAGTTTTTAGGGAATATGGAAAAGCCGGATGTTGATAGTATCGAAGGATTATCGCCAGCTATTGCAATTGATCAAAAAACGACTTCTAATAACCCTCGTTCAACAGTAGGAACTGTAACAGAAATCTTTGATTATTTGCGATTATTATATGCAAGAATTGGAAAAGCATATTGTCCTAACCATGGTATTGTCATTGAGTCACAAACTATTAAACAAATGGCAGATACAATTGATAAATATCCAGATGGATCAAAATTGCAGGTTTTAGCTCGGGTAGTTAAAAATCGTAAAGGAACTTTCAAAGATTTATTTGAAGATTTGTTGAAAGATGGTTATATCAGAGTACAAGTTGATGGTGAAGTTATGCTTCTTGATGAAGAAATTAAACTTGATAAAAACAAAAAGCATAATATTGATGTTGTAATTGATAGAATTGTAAAAAAAGAAGGTTATCGTAGTCGTTTAATAGATTCTTTAGAAGTCGGTTTGAAATTAACTGGTGGTGAGGTTATTGTTGCCAATTTAAGTGAAGGAACAGAAAATTTATTTTCAGAACATCTTGCATGTCCTGAATGTGGGTTTAGTGTTCCTAAATTAGAACCACGCTTATTTTCTTTCAATAATCCTTTAGGAGCTTGTCCTGACTGTCGTGGGTTAGGAATTAAAAATGAAGTTGATGAGGATTTATTGATTCCTGATTGGAATTTGAGTATTAATCAAGGTGGAATTCGGTTTTTTAAGTCATCAGTAGGAACTGAACGAATTGAATGGCAGCGTTTTTTAGTTTTATGTCGTCATTATAAAATTGATTTAGATAAGCCGTTAAAAGATTTTACAAAAAAAGAATTAAAGGTTATTTTTGAAGGTTCAGATAAACCAATTTCATATGAGATTGTTTCAAGTAGCGGTAATGTTTCTAAAACAACTCGTCCAATTGAAGGGGTAAAAAAATTAATTGAACGTCGTTATGAAGAAACAACTTCTTCATGGTCAAAAGAATGGTATGCCTCATTTATGGCTGAACATACTTGCCCAACATGTAAAGGACGTCGTTTAAATGAACAGGTTTTAAGTGTTCGTGTTGGTGGGTTAAATATCAGTGAGTTTACTGATATGTCAATTGAAAAAGCATTAGATTTTGTTAATAATTTAAAATTGAATGAATATGAAGCTAAAATCGCTAATCTGGTTTTAAAAGAAATAAAAGATCGTCTAACATTTTTAAATGATGTTGGTTTAGGGTATTTAACGTTATCAAGAAAAGCTGGTGGTTTATCAGGTGGAGAAGCGCAGCGTATTAGATTAGCAACTCAAATCGGTTCACGCCTAACTGGGGTATTATATGTATTAGATGAACCATCAATTGGATTGCATCAACGTGATAATGATAAATTGATTGCAACATTGCAAAATATTCGTGATCTTGGTAATAGTGTATTAGTAGTTGAACATGATGAAGATACAATGAAAGCAAGTGATTTTATTGTTGATATTGGTCCTGGAGCCGGGGTTCATGGTGGTCAGGTAATTGTTGCTGGAACGCCACAAGAGGTGATGGACTGTCCTAAATCGATTACTGGTCAATATTTATCAGGACGGCTTAAAATACCAGTACCTAAAAAACGTCGTAAAGGCAATGGTAACTTTATTCAAATTAAAGGTGCTCGTGAAAACAACTTAAAAAATATCAATGTTAAATTCCCGCTAGGAACGTTAACCGTTGTTACAGGTGTTTCTGGTAGTGGTAAAAGTACCCTTGTCAATGAAATTATGGGTAAAGCAATGATGGCTAAAATCTATCATTCTAAAGAAAAACCAGGAAAACATCGTGAAATCTTAGGATTAGAAAATATTGATAAAGTAATTGAAGTTAGTCAAGATCCAATTGGAAGAACACCACGTTCTAATCCAGTTACTTATACAGGTGTTTTTGATGACATTCGTGATTTATTTGCGCAAACTAATGAAGCTAAAATGCGTGGATATGATAAAGGAAGATTTAGTTTCAACGTTAAAGGTGGTCGCTGTGAAGCTTGTCAAGGTGATGGGCTAAAGAGAATTTCAATGCATTTTTTACCTGATGTATATGTTCCATGTGAACAATGTGGTGGAAAACGTTATAACGAAGAAACTTTACAAGTTACATATAAAGATAAAAATATTTATGATGTTTTAGAAATGACAGTCGAGGATGCAGTTGAATTCTTTGGTAATTTACCAAAAATTAAAACTAAGATGAAAACATTAGAAGATGTTGGATTAGGTTATATAAAATTAGGACAAAGTGCAACTACTTTATCAGGTGGAGAAGCACAACGTGTCAAACTAGCAAGTGAATTACAGAAAAAACCAACTGGCAAAACTGTTTATATTTTAGATGAGCCGACTACTGGTTTACATAGTAGTGATGTTGCCAAATTGATTGAAGTTTTACAAAGAATTGTTGATCAGGGTGATACAGTTATAATAATTGAACATAATTTAGATGTTATTAAAGTAGCTGATTATATTGTTGACCTTGGTCCAGAAGGTGGCGATGGTGGTGGAACTGTTGTAGTTTCCGGTACTCCAGAAAAAGTCGCTAAGTGTGAAAAAAGTTATACTGGAATGTTTTTAAAGAAAATGTTATAGGGAGGAAGCATAATGCCAAAGTCAATTACTGTAGGTGAATTATTAAATAATGATCATTATGTTCAAGTAACTGGTGATGAAAAATCTTTAGAACGGCCGATATTTGTAGCTGAAATTAATCGTCCTGGTTTTGAGTTGGCAGGATTTTTTAAACATAGTGATTTTCGAAGAATTATTATTTTTGGTGATAAAGAATCAGCCTTTATTAATGAAATGTCTGAAGAAAGACAACGTGAAATATTTCCATTTTTAATTAATGATGAGGTTCCATGTATTATTGTCGCTAAAGGAAATGAATGCCCAGCTATTTTAATTGAGATCGCTCGTAAGAAAAATTTTCCTATTTTCGTAACTGAGTCAGCTACTGGGCGAGTTTCAATTGAATTAACTAATATTCTTGATGAAGTCTTAGCACCAGAAACACTTATTCATGGAGTTTTCTTAAATATTTATGGTAAGGGTGTAATTATAAAAGGTGATAGTGGAATTGGTAAATCAGAAATCGCTTTAGAGTTAATTAAAAGAGGCCATTTATTAGTTGCTGATGATGCTGTTGAATTATATCACTTAGGACAAAGTATCGTCGGTAAAGCACCTGAAGTTCTAGCAAATTTATTGGAAATTAGAGGAATTGGTGTTATTGATGTATCTAAAATGTTTGGAATTAGCTCAATTTTAGATAAAGATGAAGTTAACTTAATTATTCAATTAGACCGTTGGGTACCATCACGTGAATATACACGGGTTGGTGTTGAAGAAAATGAAGCTACTGAAGAAATTCTAGGTGTTAAAATTCCTAAAGTAGTTGTACCTGTTTCAAGTGGACGTAGTATGTCAGTGATTATTGAAGCTGCAGTTATGAATATGCGTTTACGCGAATACGGTGTTGATTCTAGTAAAGAATTTGTTGATAGAATTTTGAAAAATATTGATAAAAATAAGGGGTAGAATATGACTTTTTTTCCTGATGCAAAAACGTTCGTACAAATAGGATCGCTTTCAATTGCCTGGTATGCAGTTTTTATTATCACAGGAGCGTTTATTGCTTATAAACTTGGACAACATAATTTTAAAAAAATAGGCTATGATCCAGAAGTTTTATCAGATTACTTTTTTGGGATAATGATTACTGGTATCTTAGGAGCCAGGTTATGGTATGTTATTTTTATGTGGGATGAGATTTATGCTCAAAACCCATTAGAAATTATCATGTTCCGTCATGGTGGTCTGGCAATTCAAGGCGGGTTGATAGCTGGAATTGCTTTTAGCTTATGGTATTTTAAAAAACATAATATTGATTATATGGTTGCTGGTGATGCAATTATGCCTGGGGTTTTAATAGCTCAAGCTTTTGGACGTTGGGGAAATTTCTTTAACCAAGAAGCTTATGGAAGTGCTGTAAGTTTAGATTTTCTACAATCACTTCACTTACCAGATTTTATCATTAATGGTATGCATATTAATGGTGTATATTATCAGCCAACGTTTTTGTATGAATCAGTAGCGAATGTTATTGGATTCTTGTTGATATTTTTTGTTATTCGTAAAATTCAAACTAAGCAGGGCGAACAGTTTTTCTCTTATTTTATCTGGTATGGTATTATAAGATTCTTTATTGAAGGTTTACGTACCGATAGTTTATATGTGATGGGATTTAGAACTGCCCAGTTAGTATCAATTGCGTTTGTTATTGTTGGAGTAATTGGCTTTATTTATTGTAAAAAACGAGGCAAACCAGTTATTAAAGAAATGAAAGCTTAAATTAATTACACTCTATAATTTAGAAATGGATTATAGGGTGTATTTTTTTATTTTGAAAAACGTTGAATAAATCTAAATATTTTTATCTTGGAAGATATTTTTCAAAAAAATATTGATTTTTAAAAAAATAATAATACTTTTTTATCAATCAATTAAAAATCATATTTATTTTGATAAAAATAAATATAATAAAAGATATGTGGGAGGCGATATAAATGATAAAAACTAATCTATTAAAAGCTGGGGAAGAATTATGATGGATGAATTTTTAAAAGACATTCATACTGAAATATTTTATTATTGGATATTGAATCAAAAAAATAGGTTATATCGTTGCTTTCAAGATCCTGATAATCATCAGATTATTATTTTAGAAAATGAAGATAGTCAAGGAATTATTACTTTCAATAAATATAATATTATTGAATTAACAGTAGTTAATAAAATAAAGCATAAAACAGAATTTTATCTTCATTTTCAAATGAAAAATCTTCATCACGCAAAACATCTTTTTGAAGAAATGGTAAAAACAATTAAAAAAATTTCAACTACGCCATCAACTAAGATACTTCTTTGTTGTTCAGGAGGATTAACAACAGGTTATTTTGCTGAAAAAATTAATGAAATATCAAGACTATTAGATTTAGATATTGAAGCTAGGGCGACACGATATCTTGATGTCTATGAAAAAGGGCTTAATTATGATTATGTTTTATTAGCACCCCAGATATCATATCTTTGTGCTAATATTCAAAAAGTATTGAAAGAACAAAAGGTTCTTAAAATACCACCTAAAGTTTTTGCTAAATATGATGTATTAAACTTAATCAGATTTATTAGTAATTATAATAAAACAAATATAATAAATAAAGATAGTGATCGATTATTAATTAAAAGAAATGTTGAATTAGACACAATGATATTATGCTTATCAGTTTATAAAAATAGTGGCAAAGTATATATTGATTATCGTATTTATGATAAGAATAAAAAAATTATTTATCAAAATGAAATTATAAAACAAACAATTGCTATCGAAGATATTTACGATGTATTAGATATTGTTTTAGTTAATTATGATAAAATTGAAAAGATTGCAATTTCATTACCTGGAGTAGTAGATTCAGGAAAAGTTGTTAGTACATTTGTTGTAAATGCTAATAATATTGATTTAGCAAAAGAGTTAAAGCGAAAGTACCAAAAAGAATTTATTATTGCTAATGATATAAATGCAGCTGCAATTGGATATTATGGTGTACAGGATATTTATGATTCTTTTTGTTTTTTATTTCAGCCAATTGGTTTGGATGCTGGTTTAGGAACAGTAATTAATGGTGAGTTAATTCAAGGTAATTTTCATCTGGCTGGTGAAGTTAAATTTCTGCCACTAGAACTATCTGAGAATAAAGCTGAGTTAAATAAAACCCCTGAAGGAATCAATGAGTTAGTTTATAAAATGATCGTTACAATCTCATGTATAATCGCACCAGAAGTGTTTGTTATTTATAGTGATATGGTTAATGATGTGGATTTAATAAAAACTAAAGTTGAACAAAGATTTAATAAAGATGTTGCAAATTTTACAGTTAAGATCGTTAAAGTGGAACATCTACAAGAGTATATATTAGCTGGCTTGATGATATTAGGGGCAAGAGATTATAATAAACAAAAATTATAGTCTTTTTATTGTTAGTTATATCGATTTTTATCTATATAAAATAGGCATTAGTGTTGCTACAAACACTAATGCCCATTAAGTTTAATATTAAATTAGTTTGTATTTACTTGTTTTAAAATATCTAAAGCATATTTTTTAGCGTTATCTAAATCGCTTTGATCAGGATGACTTAAGGCAGCATCAAAATTATCAAGACTAACTTGTAGCCTTTTATCTTCAGGATGTTCTTGAATCATTTTGACATAACGTTCTCTTGTTGCAAGAGGCATCTTACCTTGGCAGAAAAAATGTCCTAAAATCTGATTGCTAGAATCAACAGTAATATCAAAACGAGCTGCTAGTTTATCATAATATTCTTGACTACCACCAAATCCAGCGGTTGCAAAAAAAGCAATCTTTTTATTTTTTAATGATTTTAAAATCTCTTGGATTTTATGACTACAATTTCCTTTATCAATCCAGGTACCTAAAAAAATCAAATCAGCATCATCAATACTTTCAATTAATTCTATATTTTGCTCTTGGCATGTTTCTTGAATACATGAGGCAATTTGTTTGGTATTGCCAGTATTACTATCAAAAATAATCGTAACTTTCATAAATTTTCACCTCTTAGATATAGTATAAACTTAATTGGCTAAATAATAAAGCATATTGTTTATTGCTTTTAAAATGGTATGTTATACTAAAAGGGAAAATAAGGGATAATATTAAATATAAAAATAGGAGTGAATCAAATGGAAGATTTAATTATTATTGGAGCTGGACCGGCAGGAATGAGTGCTTGTTTATATGCTACTAGAGCTGGTGCTAGTGTATTAATGTTAGATGCTGGGGCACCAGGAGGAAAACTTAACGTTAGTGCTGAAATTGAAAACTATCCAGGTCAAAAAAAGAAAACAGGACCTGAATTAGCTTATGAAATGTACGAACATTCATTATCATTTGGTGGAAAACAAGTTTTTGGAGAAGTAACTAAAATAATAGATCATGGTGACTATAAAGAAGTAGTAACTACTGATAATACTTATCAGGCAAAAGCAGTATTAATTGCTACTGGAACTAAAGAAAGAAAAATGGGAATTGAAAATGAAGAAGAACTGACAGGACATGGTGTTTCTTATTGTGCTGTTTGTGATGGACCATTTTTTAAAGATGAAGAAGTAGCTGTTGTCGGTGGTGGAAACTCAGCGTTAGAAGAAGCCATCTATTTAACAAAGTTTGCTTCTAAAGTTCATTTAATTGTCCGCCGTGATGTATTCAGAGCTGATAAAATTATTCAAGATCATGTAAAAGCTAATGATAAAATTGAAATTCATTTTCTAAAAAAACCACATCATTTAATTGCTAAAGATAACAAAGTTGATAAATTAGCGTTAGAAGATTCTGTTACTGGTGAAATTAGTGAATTAGAAGTTAAGGGAGTTTTCCCATTTGTAGGATTAGATCCTGTAACTGATTTTGTTAAAGACTTAGGAATTACTGATGAAAATGGTTATATTATTACTAATGAATTAATGGAAACTAAAATTGATGGTATTTATGCTGCTGGTGATGTTCGTCAAAAAGTATTGCGACAGGTTGTTACAGCAACAAATGATGGGGCAATCGTTGGTCAGCAAGTAGGGCAAAAATTAAGCAGATAATCATACACAGGTCTTTTGCGACCTGTGTTTTAGTAAGCTATGAAAGATTTTGATCAGTTAATGCAGGCAATACGCAAATGTCGTTATTGTAAAGATGATTTCAATCATGAATTTCATCCCGTAGTCTGGGGTCATCAAAATGCTAAGATCATGCAAATTGGACAAGCCCCTTCATATAAAGTAAATCAAAGTTTAGTTCCATTTAGCGATTTAAGTGGTAAACGGTTATTGCAATGGTACCAGATTAGTCAAGAAACTTTTTATAATCAAGATATTTTTTATCTAACGTCTTTAGCGCATTGTTATCCAGGAAAAGCAGCTAGTGGTGGTGATCGTCGACCACCAAAATGCTGTTATCAAAAATGGTTACATCAAGAAATGCAACTAGTTAATAATGAGATTTATATTATTATTGGCAGCTATAGTGCTAAACTATTTTTTCCTGATCAAAAGCTTAGCGACCTGGTTTTTGAAAATCAAAAAATAAATGATAAACTAGCAATTGTTTTACCACATCCATCACCTTTAAATATGCGTTGGTTTAAAGCAAATCCTGAGTTTGAAAATAGGTTGGTAGAAATTCGGAAAATAATCGCTTTTTATTGTAATTGCAATTAATAAAGGTTTCTAGTAAAATAAGTTCAATAGTTTGGAGGGATTTTAATGGTAGATAACGAAATGTTTGCGACATTAAATCAAGATTTAGTGATTAAGGGAAAATTTTATGACAAAGAAAATTTACCTAGTCAAATTAGTAATGCCATTTATAGTTTTGGTAGTTTTGATGTTTTTGAAATATTGGCTTTTATTGATATCAGTGATGAATTAGATGGTAGTAAGGGAATGATAATAACACCAGAGGCTATATATTTTAAGTTTGGTCAAGCTGGATGTTTTAAATATCAAGATATTATTGCACTTTCGTTAGAAAAACATCGTCATGATCCCGTTATAAAAGCGGTTATTAAAACCAATGATAAAAATTATGCTTTTTCTAATAAAACGATTGATCCTGAAATTTTTGTTAATTTGTTATCAAAGATTACTGATTTAGATATAGAAATGATTATGACTAATCATGAAAAGGTTGCTTATTATGTACCAATTGTTTTACAGGATTTAGAAAATGATGAGTATGAAGATATTGAACTAACGTTAATAGAAAAAAATAAAATTCAGGAATTTTATCAGGATTTATCAATGATTGAACAATTAGATGATGAAAATTATCAATATGAGTTAGTGAATTTATGTCATCAAGCCCTTGCTTTTTTTGATGATCTAGGTCTTGATAGTGATGAAATTGATGAACTTGAAAAAGTAGAAGCAGTATTTAATCAAGCTGATCTAGAAGAAGAACAGAAAATTGAAAATGCTAAGAAATTTTATGATGATATGATGGATAAGTATCGTCACGGTGATAGTGAAATGTATGATCGAGTTAAAGGGATAATGAATCAATTTGGTATTGATGAAAATGGGTTGACTGGTAAATCTACTGAAGAGATTGAAGATATTTTATGTAGTAAATTTGGAATTTCTAAAAGTATGATGGAAAAATTAGTACGTAAATTTAATGGTCAATAATGTTTATAATAAGTTCTAAGAAAATATTTTCTTAGAACTTATTTTTACCAATTAATGTAAATAAGTTGTGAAAATAGTGAAAATAAAATACACTTATAGATGTATTTTTGATAAAATATAAATAGAAAGTGAAGTGATATTATGGATCAAGTTGAAATTATAATTGTAACAGGGATGTCTGGTGCTGGAAAGACAAGTGCTATGGCTTGTTTTGAAAACTTAGCATATCGCTGTATTGATAATTATCCGGTAGCATTGTTAACGGAGTTTGCAGAATTAGTACAGGACAATTCTAAATATCAAAGAGTTGCCATGGCAGTAAGTCTTGATGATGCTTTAAAAGCAATTCGTTTGTTATCTAATATTGATTGGATTCACTTAACTGTAGTATTTTTGGATTGTGATGATGAAGTTTTGGTTAAAAGATATAAGGAAACAAGAAGAACACATCCATTATTAATTTCTAATAAAGCATCTTCTTTAATAGAAGCAATCGAATTTGAAAGAAGATTAGCAGAACCGATTTCTAGATTGGCTAATTTATTAATAGATACTACAAAATTAAAAGGAGCTAGATTCCAGGATTTATTAGAAGATTATTTTAGTAAAGGAAAAGTAGATCCATTTAGAATTACATTTGTTTCTTTCGGGTATAAACATGGAGTACCTAAAGATGCTGATTTATTATTTGATGTTCGTTTTTTACCTAATCCTTTTTATGTAGAAGAATTACGTAATTTAACAGGCAATGATAAAGCAGTTTATGATTATGTAATTGAAAAAGAAGAGACCCAGATATTTATTAAGAAAATGCTGGATTTATTAGATTATTTATTAAATGAATATGATAAAGAAGGAAAAATGCATTTAATTGTTGGAATTGGCTGTACTGGCGGGCAACATCGTTCAGTTTCTTTGACTAACTATTTTGCTGATCATTATAGTAAATATTATCAGGTGCATCGTTTGCATCGCGATGCTGATCATTAATAAAAATGGTATCTTTTTCACGAGTTGTCAAAGAGGAAGTTGTATTTAATGATTTTGAATCGTGTTGTCAAAGGGCAATGCTTTGTGCAGTTATTAAAATAAATGGTGTTTTATCTTTATCAAATAGTGGGCTTTCTTTAACGATTAGAACAGAAAATGCTAAAATTGCTTCAAAAATTCATAAGATGTTAAAAGAAGAATACGATCCGCAAATTGAGTTTTTGGTATCTCGAAAGATGAAACTAAAGAAAAATAATGTTTATATTTTAAGAGTTACTAAAGCAAGGGAGATACTGGATGATTTATCTTTACTACAAGGATTAGGTTTTAGTCAAATACCTAATCCTAAAATAATTAAAAAAGATTGCTGTAAACGAGCATATTTAGCAGGAGCTTTTTTATCATGTGGTAGTGTAAATAACCCTGAAACTTCTAATTATCATCTAGAAATGAGTTTTAATGAAGAAGATTATGCTAAGTTTATTGCTGATTTGATTAATTCCTATGAATTAAACGCAAAGGTTATTAAACGTCGTAATAAGTATGTTGTATATTTAAAATCATCAGAAAAGATTGGAGATTTTTTAAGAGCTATTGGTGCTAGTCAATCAGTAATGAATTTTGAAAGTACTAGAATAGATCGGAATATGTCAAATACAGTAAATCGCTGGAATAATTGTGATATTGCTAATGAGGTAAAAACATTAGCTACGGCTAATCGTCAGTTACAAGATATTGAAATAATTGAGATGTTTTCTGGGTTAGATATGTTAGATGAAAAAACTAGAAATGTAGCAATGATAAGAAAAGAAAATCCGGAGTATTCTTTAAATGAATTAACGGAAGCTTATTATGAAAAAACTGGAGAAACAATTAGTAAATCTGGTTTGCATCATCGATTTAAAAAAATTAGTGATGAAGCCAAAAGGTTGATCCAGATGGAGAGTGATTAAATGGATAAAATAGAAGTAAGATTTGGTCATCGAATCAAAGAATTACGTGTAAAACAAGGAATTTCTCAAGAAGAGTTAGCTTTTCGGTGCGGTTTATCAAAAAACTATATTTCTGATGTTGAGCGTGGTACACGTAATATTTCTTTAAAATCAATTGAAAAAATTTCCAAGGGTTTTTCAGTTAATATCAAAGAATTATTTGATTTTAAATAATAAATATGTATGATATAGATGTAAAGGAGTTGATTTGATTGCCAATATATTATGCGATTTTAATAATTTTGATTATCTTTGTAATATTAAGTTTAATCTTTAATATATTAACTAGTCCGATTACCTGGATAATTATTGCTGCTTTATTAATTTATTCGGCAATAAAAAAGCGTACATATGCTAAAAAAGTTGAAAAATATCAAGAAGAATTAAAAAGAAAAGCTGAAGAACAAGAAAAGGCATATTATAGCCAACAGCAATATCGTCGTGGTAGTGAAGATATTATTGATGTTGACTACAAAGAATTTGAGGATGACTAGGGTCATCCTTTTTTATAAACAAAAAATCTACCAATTGGTAGATTTATTGATAACTCTTAAATTCTTTCTTTAATAATAACCAGGCAATTATACTAGCAATCGTTTCAGCGATAACAAAAGTAGTCCATACCCCATTTAAACCAACTAACTGTAATAAAACGTATGATAATGGTAAAGTAATGATAAATTGTCTTAATAGTGAGATAGTTAAAGAATTGCGGCCATTACCTAATGCTTCAAATACCCCAGAAATAACAACGCCAATAGTTGATACAATAAAACTAAATGAAATTATTCTTAAACCACTAATACCAATTTTCAATAATTCATCAGTTGCACTAAACCATGATAAAATTGGTTCTGGGAAAACAAAGAAGAGGACTGTTCCTAAAGATAAAATAATACCATTACAAATAATTGAAACTTTGATAATTTCTTTAACTCGATTAAGGTGATTAGCACCAAAGTTATAACTGATTAGTGGTCGCATTCCTTGAATTAAACCGTTTGCTGGCATATAAATAAATGATTGTAGTTTATAATAAACTCCAAAAAAGGCAATTGCACTTTGAGATACGGTTGCTAAAATACCATTTAATAAAGAAACTAATAATGATGGTAATCCTTGCATTATTCCAGAAGGAATACCAATAGAATAGATTTTAATGATCGTTTGTTTATTTAACTTAAAATTCTTAAATGAAATTTTTAAATCCGATGTTTTAATAAATAAAATAATAGCTAGTAAACAAGCAGTCATTTGACCGATTATTGTAGCAATTGCAGCTCCAGCAACACCCATTTCAAAATAACCATTAATACCAAAAATTAAAATTGGATCAAGAATTATATTAATGATAGCTCCAATTCCTTGAAGAAACATAGGGATAATCATATTACCAGTAGCCTGGAACATCTTTTCAATGGTAATGTGAATTATTGAACCGAAAGTAAAAGTAATAACAATACTTCCATAAGTGATACCATATTGTAAAACTAATGGGTCATTAGTAAATAACATAAAGAACGGTTTCATCAAAAAGATACCCATTAGGACAAATAGTAAAGAATGGAATAAAGCTAAAACAATACCATGATCACAGATATTATTGGCTTCATTATTTTGCTTGGCACCTAGGTTTTTAGCAATCAAGGCATTAATAGCAACTCCAATACCGACTGAACAGGCTAGTGATAGATTTTGCAGGGGATAGGCAAGTGATAAAGCAGTTAAAGCTTCTTCACCTATTTTAGCGACAAAAATACTATCAACAATGTTATACAAAGATTGGATCAGCATGGAAATCATCGGTGGGATTGCCATTTTCATCAATAATGGAAAAACGGGTTTACTCGCCATTTCATTATATGTTTGATTCATAAAATTCCTCCTAAAAAAAGAGCTATAGTTCTCGTTTAATAATCAGAAACGAGAAAATCTATAGCTCTAAAAGTTTTATTCTTTCAATAGCTATCATATATTATCTTAATCTTATTTACTTGTCAATAAGTTATCTTTTTTTAAACGGCTTATTAGTGCGTTTATAATTTGCTTATCATAATGAGTTGATTCAAATTGTTTTAAAATTGTGATAGCTTCATTAACTTCCATACTGCCACAATATGGCCGGCTAGTAACTAAGGCATCATAAGCGTCTGCTACAGCAATAATTTTAGCTCCTAAATTTATTTTATCACCAGCAAGTCCTTGGGGATAACCGCTGCCATCGATTCTTTCATGGTGTTGGAAAACCATTTGACTAGCTTCGTTACTAAGAATATCTTTGATCATTTGATATGATATTTGAGGATGTTTTTTAATAATTTCTTTTTCTTGATCGTTTAAAGGACCGGGTTTTAATAAAATTTCAGTTGGAATAGCTATTTTTCCTACGTCATGAAAACAAGCGGCATAAAATAAATCAGATAATAAATTATTATGAATATTTAATTCATCAGCAATTTTCATTGTTAATTGCTGGACTCGTAAACAATGCTCTTTAGTTTTGACATCTTTTTGGTGCAGTTTTGTAAGAATATTGGATAATTGTTCTAATTGATCCATTTTTTGATTAAAACCTTGATAATTACAAATAACTAAGATAACAGTATCTTCAATTGCTTTAAAAAGATGATTATTGCTTTTATTTGTCAAAGTTAAAGTATCATTATTAGATAATATTAACGGCTTTTCTTGATAATAATCAACAGCTATTTTACCAGTTAAAATAAAAATATTTTTAACACTTTCTGATTTATAAACAGGTTTAATGATATCAAAAGTATTAGCCTTTAAATTTCCTTTAATAATTTCTAAATTAGGGTTTGAATATAATAGTTCAAAACTATTACCATTAAAAATAGTTTTTTTTGGTAGAATATTATTATTTTTTATTTCCATAATGTATTCCTCTTAACAGTAAATTGTAACTAATGAATTTTATGATGTCAATTTATAACCTTTTATTTTATGGTTGTTATCGTTATAATTAACAATAGGAACTGTTGTTTTGATGGAACTGTTATTGTATGATAGTCACATATTTTAAAGTAGTCGAAGGAGGATTAGTAATTTAAATAAAGTTATGAAAAAGATAAAAGAAATTGTTGTAGTTGAAGGAAAAACAGATACGGCTTTATTAAAAGAGTTATTTGAAGTTGATACAATTGAAACTCATGGATTAGCTTTAGATGATAAGACAATGGCATTAATTAAAGAAGCTAGTAAAAAAAGAGGGATTATTGTACTTACTGATCCTGATTTTCCTGGTAAAAAGATTCGTGATCAAATTCAAAAAGAAATTCCTGAATGCAAACATGCTTTTGTTGCTAAAAAAGATGCTGTAGGTAAAAAGAAGTTAGGGATTGCTGAAGCTAAAAAAGAAGCAGTTATTGCAGCGATTGAAAATGTAGTAACATTTGATGCTAATAAAGAAAGTATTACTTGGAAAGAGTTTATTGATTTAGATATTATTGGTAATAAACAAAGAAGATTAGCAGTATATGATTTGTTTAATTTAGGATATGGGAATGTAAAGACGTTATTTAAAAGGTTAAATATGGTAGGAATTACTAAAGAAGAGATATTAAGGAGATTAGCAGATGAAAATTGCAAGTCATAATGGATTTGATTTTGTTGTTAGTGATGTATTTAAAGGAGAATATTTAAATGCGATTATTGATAATTTAAAAGTTAAATATCAAAATAATTTTGATGACTATAATGAAGTATATCATTGTAATGAGTTAATTCATAAACTACAAAAAGATCCTGATATAAAAGTAGAATATCATCTTATGTATAAAGATAAGCAATGCTTGGGAATAGCAATGATTTCGTCAGGAAAGATTGATTCAATAAAATTTTTTGATCAGGAATTTTTCAAAACTAATGATAATGATATTGTTTTAAATTATTTTCATATTTCGCCATTAGGACGTGGAAATGGTACTTATTGGTTAAAAGAAATCATCTTACCATATTATCAAAATAAAGAATATATGTATTTAAAATCATCACATCCTCAGGCTTTTAGTTTATATCAGCGCTTAGGGCAAGAAATTGGCAGTTATACAACAGTAAGCGATAATGGTGATTTTAAAAGAAATGGTAAAATTTTTAGAATAAGGGTATAAAGTAAAAATGAAAGATATTGCAACTATAGCTACAACAAAAGAAATATTAGAAAAATATCAATTAGGAGCATTAAAGAAATTTGGTCAAAACTTTTTAATCGATATCAATATTATTGATAAGATCATAACAAGTGTGGATATCAATAAAAAAACAGCAGTTATCGAAGTTGGTCCAGGAATAGGGGCATTAACACAAAGATTAGCTTTACAAAGCGGTAAAGTAATTAGCTTTGAAATCGATGAACGTTTTAAACCAGTTTATCGTGATTATTTGAATTTTGATAATTTGAATATTATTTTTGGTGATTTTATGGAACAGGATATTGCCAAAGTTGTTTTAGATTTGAGAGAGGAATTTGACCAAGTATATTTAATTGCTAATTTGCCATATTATATTACTACTCCGATTATTGAAAAGGTTCTTTTGAGTAATTGTAAAATTGATAAAATTGTTGTAATGATTCAAAAAGAAGTGGCTTTAAAAATGACAGGATCATTAAAAAATCCTCTAATGATGATGATCGAAGATATGGGATCAATTGATTATTTATTTACAGTTAGTAAAAACGTTTTTATCCCGGCACCACACGTTGATTCAGCAGTTATTGCCATTGATATAAAAAAAGAAGCGGATTTAAAGTTGTATGAAGTATTAAAGGTTTGTTTTAAACAAAGAAGAAAGACAATTTTAAATAATTTAAAACAACATTATGATAATGCCCAGGAGATTTTAGATAATGCTAAGATAGAAAGCAGTAAAAGAAGTGAAGAATTAGCGTTGGAAGATTTTAAAAATATCACCAAATTTATTTAATTTCATATAATAAAGTGGTGATTATAGATGAAAATAGGTGATATTGTTTGTCGAAAAAAATATGGAAAAGATATTTGTTTTCGCATTACAGATATAAAAGATGGAATCTATTATTTAACGGGGATTGAATATCGCTTAATAGCTGATAGTGAAGAAAGTGATTTGGAGTTAAGTGATTTTAGTGGTGAGAAAAATGATATTTTAGTTGAAAATAAACCATGTTTAAAAGGTAGTGTTTTACACATTGATGGGGATAAAGATTATTTAAAAATGTGTTTAAAGAAGTATAAAGAATTTAATATTAATGTTCATGGTTATTATATGAAAGAAACTGAAATTAAAGAAAAAATCATTCCTTTACTAGAAAAACATCGCCCTAATTTGTTAGTTATTACTGGACATGATGCGATGAAGAAAAATGGTAACCGTCATGATATTAATTGTTATTTACATTCAAAAGATTTTGTTGAGGCAATTAGACAAGCACGTTTGTATGAAGATGATAAAGATAGTTTAATTATTTTTGCAGGTGCTTGTCAGTCATATTATGAATTATTATTAGCTAGCGGCGCCAATTTTGCTTCAAGTCCTAGTCGCAAAAATATTCATGCTTTAGATCCAGTATTTGTTGTTAGCCAAATAGCCAATGCAAGTATAAAAAACTATGTTGATTTAGAAAAAATTGTGGCTAAAACATCTAATAAGCAATTAGGTATTGGTGGCATTGATACTAGAGGAGTGGCACGTAAAATTTATCCAGCAAGTAGGTGAAGTAATGAAAATAAGAGCATATGCAAAAATTAATTTAGCGTTAGATGTAATTAGAAAAAGAGAAGATGGTTATCATGAATTAGAAATGATAATGGCACCAATTACACTACATGATTTAATTTATATTAATATTATTGATAGTGGTATTGAAATAGCTTCAAATAGTAAAATTATGCCAACTGATAATCGGAATATTATGTATAAAGTGGCCGCTTTGATGAAAGAACGTTATCAGATAAAAAAAGGTGTTAAGATTTTTGTTTATAAACATATTCCAACTCAAGCCGGATTGGCTGGAGGAAGCAGTGATGGCGCAGCAGTAATTAAAGCGATGAATCAATTATTTCATTTAAATTTAACATTGGAGCAAATGGCATCATTAGGTAAAGAAGTAGGGGCTGATATTCCATTTTGTATTTATCAAAAAATTGCTTTTGTTCAAGGAATTGGAGAGCGATTAGAATTTATAGAACATCCATTTAATTGTAAAGTATTATTAGTAAAACCTAAACGAGGTGTTTCTACTAAAAAATGTTTTAATAGTCTTGATTTAACAAAAGCCAGCCATCAAGATTGTCGTTTGATGATCAAAGGAATTGAAGAAGATGATTATCAGACAGTAATTGATAATCTTCAAAATACATTAGAGGCTCCTTCAATTGATATGGTGCCAGAAATTGAACAAATAAAAAAAGAATTAATGGAATTAGGTTTTGATGGAGCTTTAATGTCGGGAAGCGGATCGACTGTTTTTGGTTTGACTCGTGATGAAGAAATACTAGAAAATGGCTATAATTTTTTTAGAGGAAAGTATTATTTTGTCAGAAAAACTGAAATATTAAATGAATTATAAACTAAATATTAGAAAAGAGATACAATTTATCGCTAGTTTTTAGCTTTTTTCCTTTAACTAATGTTAATTTTTTGTTATTATGTTGTTGAAAAAAGAGGTGTGAAAATGAGAACATATGCGGTAGTAATGGCAGCTGGTAAAGGAACCAGAATGAAATCTGATAAACCTAAAGTTGTTCATGAGGTTTTGTATAAGCCAATGATCAATCATATTGTTGATGAATTGAAACAGGTTGGCGTAGATGAGATTTATGTTATCGTTGGTCATAAAGCAAATGAAGTTGAAAAATTATTAGATGATGTCAATATTGTTTATCAACATCAGCAGTTAGGAACTGGACATGCATTAATGCAATGTAAAGAAGCTTTAGCCAATAAAGAAGGAACTACAGTTGTTTTAAATGGAGATGCTCCACTTATTACTAGTAAAACATTACAAGATTTAATTGCTTATCATAATGATAATCATTTAAAGGGAACTATTATGACTTGTGATTGTGATTTAGATAAAAAATTTGGTCGTGTAATTCGTGAAAATGATCAGGTTAAAGGTATTGTAGAATTTAAAGATTGTACTCCTGAACAAATTCAAATTAGTGAGATGAATTGTGGAGAATACTGTTTTGACAACCAGGCTTTATTCCAGGCATTAGAAAAAGTTACTAACAACAATGCTCAAAACGAATATTATATTACTGATGTTATCGAAATTATGAATAACGACAACTTAAAAGTTGGTGGTTATAAAATTGCTGATTTAGCTGAAGTCGGTGGTATTAATGATCGCGTTGAATTAGCTGAGGCTACTAAAACATTACAGTTAAAAGTAAACAAACAGCATTTATTAAATGGTGTTAATATTATCGATATTAATAATACTTATATTGGTGTTGATGTTGAAATCGGTAGTGATACAACAATTGAACCAGGATGTATTATTAAAGGTAAAACAAAGATTGGCAATAATTGTCATATAGGTCCTTATTGTGAATTTGATAATGTTGAAATCAAAGATAATGTAGAAATTAAATTCTCAGTTATTTCTGATTCTATTATTGAAAATGGCGTTGATATTGGACCATTTGCAAGACTTAGAACAAATTGTCATATTATGGAAAATGCTCATATGGGTAACTTTGTAGAAATGAAAAAAGCTGTTTTTGGAAAAGGAAGCAAGGCTTCACATTTAACATATGTTGGCGATGCAACAGTTGGAAGCAACGTTAACATGGGTTGTGGAACTATAACATCTAATTATGATGGTAAAAATAAATATCAAACTATTATCGGTGATAATGCATTTATTGGATGTAATAGTAATCTAGTGGCACCAGTATCAGTTGGTGCAAATGCTTATGTCGCTGCTGGATCAACAATTACTGATCAAGTTAATGACGACGCTATGGCAATCGCTAGAGCAAGACAAGTAAATAAAGAAGGTTACGCTAAGGTATTAGAAGAAAAGAGAAATCAAAAAGGAAAATAGGAGAATAAGATGAAGAACAAAATTACTGTTTTTTCGTTATCAGCTAGTAAAGAATTAGCTAATGATATTGCAGAAAAATTAGGAACTAAAGTAGGAAAAAGTAAAGTACATCATTTTGCAGATGGTGAAATTTTGGTTGAAATTGATGAATCAGTACGTGGAAAAGATGTTTTTATTGTTCAATCAACTTCAAATCCAGTTACTGAAAATTTAATGGAAATCTTAGTTTTAGTTGATGCTTTAAAAAGAGCTTCAGCTAAAGAAATTACAGCTATTATTCCATATTTTGGATATGCAAGACAAGATCGTAAAGCTAAACCAAGACAACCAATTACTTCAAAATTAGTTGCTGATTTATTAACGGTAGCAGGGGTAACACGTGTTGTTACTGTTGACTTACATGCAGCTCAAATTCAGGGATTCTTTGATATTCCTGTTGATGAAATGCAAGCATTACCATTAATTTCTAATTATTTTAAAAGAAAAAATATGGAAGATATTTGTGTTGTTTCTCCAGATCATGGTGGAGCAACTCGCGCTCGTAAATTAGCAGTAGCTTTAGATGCACCAGTAGCTATTATTGATAAAAGAAGACCTAAACCAAATGTAGCAGAAATCATGGGGGTATTAGGTGATGTATCAGGTAAAAACTGTATCATGATTGATGATATGATTGATACAGGTGGTACAATTGTTGCGGGAATTGAAATGTTAAAAGAAAAAGGTGCTAAATCAATTTCTGTAGCTTGTACGCATCCAGTTTTCTCTGGACCAGCAGTTGAAAGACTACAAAACTCATCTGCTGATGAAGTAGTTGTTACAGATACAATTAAATTACCAGAAGAAAAAATGTTTTCTAAATTAAAAATCGTTTCTGTAGCTGGGTTACTAGCTAAAACAATCGAAAATATTGAAAACTGCTTACCGGTTTCTGATGTTTTCCAAATGTTTGATTTTGATAAATAAAAAAAATTAGCTATTATTTAATCATTGATTAAATAATAGCTTTTTTCTACAATTTACTAAATGTTTTAATATTTTTGTTATAGAAACGCTGTACCATATTGATAACCCAGTTTTGCTTATCTTTACGATAATAAGAAATAACATATCCAAGGACGATTAACCCACCCAAGAAAGCACAGATCATATCAGTTAAAGAATCATGAACTCCAGTAGAATAATGATTGATACAATCATTATTAAAGAAAATTAACATTCCATATTCATAGAATTCCCATATAACAGCAATAGATAAATTAACAGCAACAATAAAAATTAAAAAGATAATGTAATCCTGTTTATTGCTAATATGTGTTTGCTTTTTAATAAGAGTAAAAATAAAAACAGCAAAAATACTAGCAAGAATACCGCTGAAAAAATGAACAATTTTATCAAAATATGCGACATGATAGCCACCTAAACAGCTACCAATTAAAGATGCAAAATAGATAAAGACTACGTTCAATATTTTGACTTCATCGGTCATTTTAATCTTTAAAATGTGCATAAGCGCTGGGAAAAGCCACGGTGTTAAACAAGCAACGATTCCCATATAAAAAGCCTGTTGATTACCATTTAGATAATTATAAATAAATGATCCTGTTAAAGTAATAATATAAATACCGGTCATTAAATAAAATACTAATTTGCTACTTGTTTTTTTCATCTGCCCATCTCCTCGTATAATATGTTTTTAATGATGGATTTTCAACTTATTTAAATAGATAATGTATGATTTATATCATCTTTGATGATTTTGCAAGGTATTAATTATGGTAAGTCATTAACCTATTTTAACAGTTATGATAGCTTTTTTGGTTTAATTTAGTTGAAATAATAAATGGATTATTTTATTGTTCTCTTTTAAGGATAACATACTTTTTAATGTTTATCACGTTAATTATTAATGTTTTAAAGTTGTTATATACGCTAATCATATCTATTTTGCTAAAAAAGTTTATATTTAATTGAAAAATTATCTCTTTTGTTTAGTTGAAACAATTTATTATTGCAATATTAAACTAATAAGGGTAATATAGTTAGCGCTAACTAACTATAATTTATATAAAGGAGCATGACATGCAATTAACAAAAGAAAAACTAACATACTTACTTTTTTTATACGATTATAAGGATAAAGGCTATACGATTACTAGAATTGCTCAGGAAATGAATATATCCAAATCAACAATTAGTCGTGTTTTAAATACTTTTTATCAAGAAGGACTTTTATTAGAAAAAGGGAAAG
This sequence comes from Erysipelatoclostridium sp. An15, assembly GCF_002160675.1. Taxonomy (NCBI): domain Bacteria; kingdom Bacillati; phylum Bacillota; class Erysipelotrichia; order Erysipelotrichales; family Coprobacillaceae; genus Thomasclavelia; species Erysipelatoclostridium sp. An15. The sequence continues at coordinate 132,257 of NZ_NFLA01000002.1, read as the reverse complement.
GAAAACTATCTTGTCAGGGTTGTCAAATGGCAAAAAGATATAAGTACGACATTAATAAGTTATCGAAATGGCTCCAGGATAGTGCTGATTTTAATGAAGAACAAGCGTATCAAGAGGCTTTGTTATTAGTATTGACATTGAGTGATGAAACAAGACGGAAATTAGTAACTAATACTAGTAAAGAGAAATTATTCAAATTAATTGCAAATGTTAAAGAAATTAGTGGCGATATGCTTAGTGTTAATCTAGATGACGGTGAATATTCTTTTGCATTTACAGTGTATAAAAAAGATCGTGTGGGGATTTCTATGGCTAATGAAGTTTTTTATCATCCCGGTGTTTTAGAAATTAAACAAGGTTATGGTCAATTGATTCTTAAACCTAAAGAAGTTGAACATGTTTCGTTAAGTGGTAAGATGGTATTGAAAGGGAAATTGGAATCATTGAAATATGAAATTGAAAATCAATTTATATCAAGTCATTTTATTCGTGGTAATTTTGTTATACCGATCTCTAAATTACGGTTTTTTTATAGTAAGGAAGAAAGAATGTTACAAGCATCGATTAAAATTATAGTTAAAGTAGATGTCGGAATTATTCATATACCAGAAAATGAAGTGATTTTAACAATTATTTTTAAATAATGTTTCGTGGGGTACAACAAATAAATTATTTTAAAACAGTAAGATATTTTGTTATTTTGTTGCAGGATTGAAACAAAAAATGTAGTTGAAATGAGTAGAAATACTGTTAAAATTCCGTTGTGGTTAGTTTTAACTAACTTAAAGAAAATATTTTTTTTGATATTTAAGTTAGAAAAAACTAACAAATATATCTAAGAGGAGGAGAATATGAAAAAAATATTAAAAGTTGCATTAGTTTTAATGATGGCTTTTGGGATTCAATTAGCTTCATTAAATGGAGTTAGCGCTCAAGAAAATGGCACTTTGCCCGATGGTAGTTACATAGTATCAACCGTTTTGAAGAATGCCTCAAATATTAATAATGATTCAAAGGCAGCAGGAGCATTAGCTGATGAAGGAACTCTAGAAATAATTGATGGTAAATGGTATTTGATTGCTGAATTTAAAACATTAAGTATGTTTGGATTTTCAGGTAATGCCTCAAATATCAAATACTATGAAACAGATACTAATTCATCATTAAACGATGCCGAAGTTATTAGTTATCGAACTGATGCTTCAGGGGCTCAACAGGTTGAAAAAGTAAAAATACCAGTAGCCGTTGATAGTGAAGGTGTCTATATCCAGATGTATGTTGATGTGATGATGATGACAACTGATGCTTACATTCAGTTTAATACAGATGGAATTATTATTCCTAAACCAGAACCAGAAAATCCGGTCTATAATTTAGAAAATGGTAAATATGAAGTAGCTGTTGATGTTTTAAAAACGGATAGTGATGATCAATCTATGGCAGCTCAAGCAGTAAAAAGTGCAGTAGTAGAAGCTAATGGTGGCAAATTAATTGTTACATTGGAAATGGGATCAGTAACGGTTTATGGTCAAACGGCCTATGTTGATAATATGGAATATCAATTAGCTGATGGGACATACAAAACAGCCGAAGTTACAGATTATGATAGTGACGGCAATGTTTCACAAATTAAATTTACATTAGATAAAAATACTAAATATACTAATGTAAAATTCTATTACGGTGGAAGTTCACGTGGTGCTGAGGCTAGATTATCTTTAGGATTAGATAATCCGGTATTGGTTGAAGACGATAAAGAAACTTCAAAATTTAGTAAAGATGGTACATATAATGTCAAAGTTGCATTGTGGAATGCGACTCAGGATAAAGCTTCAATGGCAGCAGAAGCAGTTGATGAAATGGCAACCGTTGTGGTTAAAGATGGTGTAAAAACAATGTATTTAACAACTAAAAAAATGTCATTTGCAAGTTTAGAAGCAGCATTACAAGAATTATATATTGGTTCTACTAGCGATAGTAATTATAAAGACAATATGGCTACTGTAGAAGCAAGAGACAATGAAGGTAATCCAGTATTATGGTCATTTGCTTTACCTAGTGAAGAAGAATTTTTCAATGTTGTTGTTAATCCCCATGTAGCAATGATGGGTAATGGGGATATTGATGCTCGTATTAAAGTGGATTATTCAACTTTAACATATGTATCTGCTTCAACTGAAGCACCAATTGTAAAGGGTGATGATAATCAACCGACTACTGATGATTCTAAAACAGATACAACAGTACCTGCAACAGATAATAATACAGCTAGTTCAAATAGCACAGCTGTAAAAACTGGTGATAATACAAGTATAGAATTAATGGGAGGATTATTAATTGTATCACTTGTAACTATGGGTTATTTAGTTAGAAGAAAATTATGGCAATAAAAAAGATTGTTTTAACACTGATTACAATTTTAACATTAGTAATCACGATTAAACCAGCTTTTGCCCTTGACGATGGAGCGTACTTAGTTGGACGCTCCACGTCTTATGTTAATCCTCATACTGGTTCACCAGAAGATGGTGGAACTAATATTGCGCTTGGCGAAAGCATGTGTTCAAATATTATTAGTAGTCAATTGTTATTAGAACAAACAGGTGGAAAATATTATCTTACTTTTGAAATTAATTTAGCTGATAATATTTCTGATTACAGCTTTAAAATTATGAATAGTAGTGGGAGTTTTCGTAATGCTAGTGCTAGTGAATTAAGCACTAGTACATCAAATGCTAAACGTTTTAGAATCCAGGTAAACTCACCAAGTGAATATATTAGTCCGATTATTTATGTAGTACCAATGAAAAGAAATGTACAATTTTTCTTCCAGGCTGATGTAAATTCAGCGACGCCTGGAACAGGGATGTATGAAAGTCAAATGGTTCCGGCAACTTCAAATAGTAATGGTATAAGTAATAACACTACAACTTCAAATTCTAGTACTGATCAAAATAATGAATCTAGTAGTAATGAAGAGAATGTAAGTCAAGAAACTGTTGTTACAAATACAACCGAAAACCAACAGGTTGGGACAATTAACAAAGAGTCATTGATGGAAAATGTTACAGGATTATCAAATTATATTATTGATGATGATGGTAAGGTGGATAAAGACGCCAAATTAACAGTTAAAAACCTAAAAAAAGATAGTGGGGAAACAAAAGAACAAACTAATAATTTACCAATGATAATTGGTGGAGTAGTGATGGTTGTTTTAATAGCTGTAGCAGGAGGAATATATTATGTTAAAAAAGTTAAAAAGTAGTTTGTTAGCTTTAATATTAACTTTATCATTTGTTGGCTGTGTTGATCAAAGTGGTGCTAGCAATAATAATGATAAATTAACAATAGCAGCAACTTCTGTAGCAGTGACTGAAATTTTAGAAGCTTTAGAGATATCGGCTGATCAGGTTATTGGAATTCCTACAACTGAAGCTTATTCAGTACCTAAAAAATATCAAAATGCAACCGAGTTAGGGACTGCAATGGCACCAGATATGGAAACATTATCAACTTTAAAACCAGATTTGATATTAAGTCCTAATTCATTAGAAGGTGATTTGGCAGCTAAGTATGAAAAAATTGGTATTAGTTCATCATTTCTGAATTTAAAAAGTGTTTCAGGAATGTTTAAAAGTATTGAAGAATTAGGAAAGTTATCAGATAAAGAAGATAAAGCAGCTAAACTTGTAAATGAATTTGTTGATTATATGGTAGCATTTAGAGAAAAATATCAAAATCGAACTAGTCCCCGAGTTTTAATATTAATGGGGTTACCAGGTGGTAGCTATGTTGTAGCAACAGAATCTAGTTATGTCGGTGATTTAGTAAGACTAGCAGGTGGGACTAATATTTATGGTAATGGTGATGGCCAGGATTTTGTAAATGTAAATGTTGAAGATATCTTACAACAAAATCCGGATATCATCTTAAGAACAAGTCACGCCTTGCCTGAGGAAGTAATGGAGTATTTTAAAAAAGAATTTCAAGAAAATGCTATCTGGTCACAATTTAGTGCCGTCCAAAATGGTCGTGTTTATGATTTAGATAATAATTATTTTGGGATGAGTGCTAATTTTAATTACCAAAAGGGATTAGAAAATCTAGAGGGAATTTTATATGGCACAAATTAAAAAACATCCTAAATTATTTATTTTAGTACTAATAGTAATATTATTTGTGAGTTTTTTTGTTGCTATTAATCTAGGAAGTATTCAGGTTTCCATACCACAGTTATTTAAAGGATTATTTATTGAATATGATAGTGAGGTAGCGAGTGTTTATACGATTCGGTTTCCACGGGTAATTGTAATGATGTTGGCCGGTGGAGCTCTGGCTTTATCGGGATTATTATTCCAAGTGGTTCTAAAAAATCCTTTAGCTGATCCCGGAATTATTGGTATTAGTAATGGTGCTAATCTTGCCAGTATTTTAGCGGGGGTATTATTACCGCAGCTTTATAGTATTAACTGGTTAATAGCTTTCTTAGGTGGACTTGTTACATTTGCAATTATATATAGTTTGTCGTGGAAATCAGGATTTAAGACAACTAGAATTATTTTAATTGGTGTCGCAATAAATTATACGATCAGCGCGCTAGTGTCCTTAGTTGAAAGTTCATCAGCATCTTTGACAAGTCAGGCAACGGGAACGGTAGCTTTATATACTTGGCAAAATGTAACTGTTTTACTAGTTTGTTTATTACCAGTAGTATTAGTTACTATGTTCATGGCTAAGGCTTGTAATTTATTAGCTCTTGAAGACAGGACTTTAACGACATTAGGAGTAAATGTTAATTTTTATCGATTTGGTTTGTCATTATTAGCAGTATTATTATGCAGCATTTCGGTTTCGGTTGTTGGAGTGATTGGTTTTATCGCTTTGTTAGTTCCTCATGTTTCTAGATTATTAGTAGGTTTAGAACATAAATATTTATTACCGGTTAGTTTTTTGATTGGGATGATTGTTTTATTGATTACTGATACGATTGGACGGGTTATCATGGCGCCTTATGAAATAGCACCAGCAATAATTATGGCTGTTATTGGAGGACCGTTGTTTATTATTTTATTGAAACGGAGTATTGATGTAAATGGAAGTTAATAATATTAGATTTAGTTATCATAATAAGCCATTTATTGATGATTTATCGGTAGTTTTTCAAGAAAATAAAATTACTTCAATCATTGGACCAAATGGCAGTGGTAAATCGACATTATTAATGTTATTGAGCCGGATTTATAAAAGCAATGAGGGTGTAATTAAGCTAAATGGCAAAAATATCTGGGATTATAAATTGAAAAATTTTGCTAAAAAAGTAGCAGTAGTTCATCAAAAGAATCAAATATATGGGGATTTAGATGTTAAGACAATTGTTGGTTATGGTCGATTACCATATCTTAGCTATCATCAAAGTTTGGGTGAAAAAGATTATCAAATCATTGATTGGGCTTTAGAAATAACTAATTTAAAAAAATATCAAGACCACCAATTGGCTAAATTATCCGGTGGTCAACAACAACGAGTTTGGCTTGCAGTTGCATTGTGTCAAAAAACACCAATTTTGTTATTAGATGAACCAACAACTTATTTAGATGTAAAGTATCAAATAGAAATATTAAATTTAATTAAAAAAATTAATCATGATTATAAAATGACTATTATTATGGTTCACCATGATATTAATCAGGCAATTAATTATAGTGATGAAATAGTAGCAATGAAAGATGGAAAGATTTTATTTCAAGGAAAACCTAATGACGTTATTAATCCTAAATCTCTAAAGCAGCTATATGACTATAAATTAGAAGTAATAGATCATGGTAATCAAAAAATAGTTTTAAACTATCAATAAAATAATTTAATCATTTCTAAACCATAATTTACCATTATTTAAAGATATTCTTATAAAATCATGACTAAATTGAACGAAAATTATAGCTTATACTAACAGTGTAGTCAAAAATAATATGTTTTTTTCAATCCTTTCTCAAAAAAAGACTACTACTCTTTGGATATCTTTTCCCTGATATCTATAAAAAAGGCAGTGTAAACTGTCTGTTTTTTTTTGAATAATAGTAGCAGAATTGTCAAAAATTAGTTTATAAAATCGATTTACATTTTATAACTATTCTTGCTATAAATGTATTAAATATCCAAAAAATTTATGATTTGGCTAAAAAGTTTTGTTTGATTAAGGTTTAAAAAGAGAACTCAGTTATAAAAGTGTCGATTTTATCGTTGCTTTTTTAGCTGTGTTATGAAAATATCATTTAGATATTTGACAAATCTATATGATTTTGTTAATATACAGCGGAGGTGAATTTATGTACTTTGATACTCATTGTCACTTAAATAGTGAAGAATTATTTGAAAATCATGATTTGTTTATTCAAAAAGCTTTGGATAATCAAGTGAATAATATGGTCGTTGTTGGCTATACACTAGAGTCTTCTAAAAAAGCTGTTGAACTTGCAAAACAATATGATTTTATATATGCAGCAGTTGGTATTGGACCAAATGACTGCTTAGATACAACTAAAGAAGATATGGACGAGTTGGAAGAGTACCTAAAAGAGCCTTGTGTTGTAGCTTTAGGTGAAATCGGACTTGATTATTATTGGGATACTGTTAGTAAAGAAAAACAGTTAGAGGTTTTTAATTGGCAAATGGAATTAGCAAAAAAATACCAAAAGCCAGTAGTAATTCATTGTCGTGATGCTTATGAGGACACCTATCAAGTTTTAAAACGCAATGGACATCCAGGAATAATGCATTGTTATAGTGGATCGGTAGAAATGGCCAAACGCTTTATTGATATTGGTTTTTACATTTCGTTGGCAGGACCGGTAACCTTTAAAAATGCCCGAGTTCCTAAAGATGTGGCAGCAAATATTGATTTAGAGCATTTATTAATTGAAACTGACTGTCCTTATTTGACTCCTCACCCATATCGAGGTAAGTTGAATGAGCCTGCAAATGTTGTGTATATTGCCCAGGAAATAGCTAAGCTAAAAAACATGGAAATAGAAAACGTTGCAAGGGCGACAACGTTTAATGCCAAAAAAGTTTTTGGTATTAAATAGGAGGAAAAATAATGAACAAAATTAAAGAGGCTGTTATTAAAGCAGACCCCCGTATGAAGGGGTTAGTTGTTGTAATGATTGCCTATATCGGGATCATGTTCGCTGTATTTAATGTTGGTGCGACTGATCAAATTGATAACTATGTGGAAACAATTGATGTAACTGTTGAAGATGGTAATACGGGACAAAAAGGATATTTAGTTAGACAAAACTCAGTATCTGATGTTCTTGATGAATTAGGTATTGTTGTTAATCCACAAGATATCGTGAATTTAGATTTGAATTATGTAGTTAATGATGGTGATTTGATTCAAATTACCCGCGTAAACGAAGCAAATATAGAAGAAGTAGTTGCTGTTAAATCCAATACAATAAATACAACAGGATTAGAATTGTTTACGACTAAAGTTGCTCAACAAGGGCAAGATGGCCAAGTAAAAAATACTTATCGAGTAACTTATCAAAACGGAAATGAAGTAAGCAGACAGCTTATTGGTAGCGAGGTGATAAGTCCAGCTACTGATACAATAATTGAAACAGGTACTTTACAGGAGGGAGCTTACTTTACAGGACGATTAACTACTTATGGTGGTGATTGTGCTGGAGGTAATGGAACTTCTTCTAGTGGTATTAAGTTAAGTCCAATTTCTGGAGTACAAGGATCTAATAGTGCCAAATTAACATATAATGGGCGCTCATATTATTGCTTAGCAGCCGATCCATCAATTCCATTTGGAACAATTATTGAGATTTCTAATCATAATTTAAGTATTGAATCAACAGCCTATGGTATTGTTGTTGATAGAGGTGGAGCTATTAAAGGTAATAAAATTGATATCTTTAATGGAACTGAAGCTGGTAAATATTTCAGCGGTGGAACCTCAAATAATACCCAGTTTAAAATTATTTCAGTTGGAAGTGGCAAGAACTTCTGGAAATAGAAAGGTCAGCTATGTCTGATCTTTTTTTATTTCGATGATTTGGTAAATAAAATCTTTATAGTTTTAAAAATAGCGATTTTGTAGTACAATAGTAGACGACTTAAAGGAGGGAAAAAATCGTGTATGATATAATTGTTGTAGGTGGTGGGCATGCCGGTATTGAAGCAGCTTTAGCACCAGCAAGAATGAAACAAAAAACAGTTTTAGTAACATCTAATTTTGATAATGTTGGCAGCCTTCCTTGTAATACCTCAATTGGAGGACCGGCAAAAGGAATTATTGTCCGGGAAATAGATGCTCTAGGAGGGCAAATGGCAGTAACTGCTGATAAAACATATTTACAAATGAAAATGTTAAATACAGCAAAAGGCCCAGGAGTTCAATCTTTACGTGGTCAAGCTGATAAAATAAAATATCCTCGCTATATGCAAAAAGTATTAAAAGAACAAGAAAACTTGGATATAGTAGAAGGAATGGTCGAAGATTTAATTGTAGAAGATAACACAGTTAAAGGTGTAATTTTAGATGATGGTCAAAAAATTATGGGTAAGATGGTCATCTTAACGACTGGAACTTATTTAAAAGCAGAAATTTTATGTGGTCATCAAAAACATCCTAGTGGACCTGATCAACAAAAAGAATCTAAATATTTATCAACTCGTTTAGCTAAGCTTGGTTTTAGAATTCAACGATTGAAAACCGGAACTCCACCACGAGTGGATATTAATAGTGTTGATTATTCAAAAACAACGTTACAACCAGGAACTGATGCTAAATTGGCTTTTAGTTTTAGAACAAAAGAATTTGTACCAATTGACCAACAAGTACCATGTTATTTAACATATACAAATGAAAAAACACATCAAATAATACGAGATAATTTACACAAATCAAGTATGTATGGTGGTATCGTAAAAGGAGTTGGACCACGCTATTGTCCATCAATTGAAGATAAGATTGTAAAATTTGCTGATAAAAAACAACATCAGATTTTTTTAGAACCAGAATCTAGAGAAATGAATACTATTTATGTTCAAGGTTTTTCTAGTTCGTTACCTCATGATGTTCAAGAGGAAATGATTAGAACGATACCTGGTCTAGAAAATTGTAAGATTTTAAAATATGCTTATGCTATTGAATATGATGCTATTGATCCTTTACAATTATGGCCTTCATTAGAAACTAAAGTAATTAAAAATTTATTTACTGCTGGTCAAATCAATGGAACTAGCGGTTATGAAGAAGCAGCTGGACAAGGATTGATCGCTGGAATTAATGCTAGTTTAAAATTACAAGGAAAAGCACCATTAGTTTTAAAACGTGATGAAGCTTATATTGGTGTTATGATTGATGACTTAGTAACTAAAGGAACAGATGAGCCATATCGAATGTTAACTAGTCGTGCTGAGTATCGTTTATTAATTCGTCATGATAATGCTGATGAACGTTTAATGAAATATGGCCATGATGTAGGTTTAATCAATGATGAGGTTTATGATGAATATTTAGCAAAAATGAAAGGTATTTTTGATGAAATTGAACGTTTGGATACAATTCGTTTTACACCAAAACATGAAATAAACGATTTATTAGAACAGTATAATTCAGCTCGTTTAACAGAAGGAATTAGTGCTAAGGAATTAATTAAACGTCCTGAATTAACATATGATATGATTTTGCCATTTGTTGATGGTCCAGAATTAAGTGAAGAACAACGTCGTCGTGTTACTATTTTGATTAAATATAAGGGCTATATAGATAAGGCAAAACGTCAAGCTGAAAAACAAACAAAGATGGAAGAAAAGAAAATTCCATCAGATATTGACTATGATCAAGTTAAGAATTTAGCTTTAGAAGCAAGACAAAAATTAAATAAGATTCGTCCTTTAACAATTGGACAAGCTACGCGGATATCTGGTATTAATCCTGCTGATATTTCAGTGTTATTGATTTATTTAAAACAAAAATATAATGAGGAATAGATATGAACGAACAAGAATTTATTAATCAACTGAAACAGCAGGGAATTGAATTAACTGCGTTGCAGATTGAACAGTTTAAAAAATATTATGAACTTTTAGTTGAATGGAATCAAAAAATGAATTTAACGGCGATTACTGATCAAGAAGGGGTTTATTTAAAACATTTTTATGATTCACTAACAATTGCATTTAATTTTAAATTTAATAATCAAAAGATAATTGATGTTGGTGCTGGGGCTGGCTTTCCTAGTATTCCTCTTAAAATAGTGTATCCTGATTTAAAGGTTACTATTGTTGATTCACTTACAAAAAGAATAACTTTTTTAAATCATTTATTTAAAGAATTAAAGTTGACAGATTGTCAGGCAATAAGTGCTCGTGCTGAAGAATATGCTAAAGATCATCGTCAGGAAGCCGATATTGTTATGGCAAGAGCTGTTGCTAGATTAAATATTCTTGATGAACTTTGCTTACCACTGGTAAAAGTAAATGGCTATTTTTTAGCTCTTAAAGGATTAAAAGCTAAAGAAGAATTAAAAGAGGCAAGTAATGGGATAAAAGTATTGGGTGGTCGTGTTGACGAAGTAATCGACTTTACGTTAACTAATGATGATCATCGAAGCAATATAATTATCAAAAAAGTTAAAGCTACTCCAGGTAAATATCCTCGAATGTTTAGTAAGATTAAAAAACAGCCTTTATAGGAGAGAATATGTTAGAGAAAGTATATAAACAAATAGATATTGAAAAAATCAAAGCTAATGAAAATCAACCAAGAACAATTTTTGATGATGAAAAAATTGCTGAATTGGCTACGTCAATTAAAGAAAATGGTTTGATTCAGCCATTGATTGTTAGAAAATACAATCGAAATTATCAAATTATTGCCGGTGAACGTCGTTATCGTGCATGTAAACTAGCTGGTTTAAAGACAGTACCATGTATTATTAAAGATATTGATGATAAACAAATGGATACTTATGCAATTATTGAAAACATCCAACGAGAAGATTTAACACCAATTGAAGAAGCTAATGCTTATAAAACATTAATCGATACTTATGGTATGAGCCAAACTGAACTAGCTAATAAAGTTGGTAAAAAACAATCAACGATTGCTAATAAACTTAGATTATTAAAATTAAGTGATGAAGTAAAAGATGCTTTAAAATCTAAACAGATTACTGAACGTCATGCTCGAGCAATGTTAAGTTTACAGCCAGAAAAACAAGAAGAAGTCTTACATGAAGTTATTGATAAATCATTAAATGTAAAGCAAACAGAGACTTTAATTAATAAACCGCCAAAAATTAAGAAAAAAAATAAAGGAACTGTTAAAGCTGTTTCACGAAATTTTAAGATTGCTATTAATACGATCAATCAAGCAACTGATTTAATTTTAAAATCAGGGGTCGAAGTAACTAGTGAAACAGAAGAAAATGATGATGAATATGTTATTATCTTACGTGTAAAAAAATAAACTTTGTTGGGATGGGGGAATTTGATGATTAGAGTTTATACTACACCAGCTAGCCAATCTTGTCGAAAGGTGATTGCCTGGTTAAAGGAACATAATCTCAGCTTCATTGAAAAAAATATTTTTTCATCTGATTTACATACTAGTGAGATAAAAGAGATATTAGAACGTTGTGAAAACGGAACCGATGATATTATTTCTAAAAATAGTAAAGTTTTCAAATCAGCAACTGTTGATTTAGAAAGTATGAAGATGGAAGAGTTGATTGCTTTTATTAAAGCTAATCCTTCTATTTTAAAAAGGCCGATTATTATGGACGAACACCGTTTTCAAGTAGGGTATAATGAAGAAGAAATAAGAACTTTTATTCCTAGAAGGTTAAGAAAGTAAGCTTAAGGAGTATTAGAAAATGAAAAATATTTATATTATTGGCGGGACAATGGGGGTTGGTAAAACAACTATTTGTCAAAAGCTAAAACTAAAGTTGGCCAATAGTGTTTTTTTAGATGGTGATTGGTGTTGGGATATGAATCCATTTCAAGTCACTGAAGAAACTAAAAAAATGGTAATTGATAATATTTGTTACCAGTTAAATAATTTTATTGGCTGTTCAGTATATGAGAATATTATTTTTTGCTGGGTAATGCATGAACAAAGTATTATTGATCAATTACTTGCAAGAATTAATACAGATAATTTAAATGTTAAAGTTATTTCGTTAGTTTGCAATGAAAAGGCACTAATTAAAAGATTACAAAAAGATATTGATCAAGGTATTAGAACAGAAGATGTATTAACGAGAAGTCTGGCTCGAATTAAGCTTTATGAAAAGCTGGATACGATAAAAATAGATGTCTCTAATTTATCAGTGGATGAAGTAGCTGCTAAAATTTGTGCATTATAAAACAGGATTTTTCAATCCTGTTTTTAGTTTGCAGCAATAAAATTAACAACACTACGAATCATTGCCCCAGTTGCTCCGGTACCGTCATTATCAGCAGTTCCGGCAATATCTAAATGGATCCATTTAACATCATCGTTTACAAAAGCGGCTAAAAAGTTCGCAGCAACACTAGCGCCTGCACCAGGTTTACCAACTGAATTTTTAAAATCAGCACTATTAGATTTTAATTTATCAAAATATTCTTTAGCGATTGGTAAACGCCAAGCTTTTTCATCACTTTGTTTAGCGCATTGAGCAAATTTTTCATAAAAATCATCATCATTACTAAAGACACCAGTATATAAATCACCTAAAGCAGCAACGCAAGCCCCAGTAAGAGTAGCTAAATCAATTAATTTAGTTGCACCTAATTGTTGAGCGTAAGTAATAGCATCAGCTAGTATTAAGCGACCTTCAGCATCAGTACTAACAATTTCGACAGTCTTTTTAGCAAGAGTTGTAATGACATCTTGAGGTTTATAGGCCCCACCATTAATTAAGTTTTCTGTTGTTGGTATAATACCGTAAACATTTGCTTTAACTTGGTTGGTAGCAAGAATTTGCATGATTCCTAAAACATCAGCACCACCACACATATCATATTTCATACCATAACTATTCTTTTTTATATTATAACCACCAGAATCAAATGTAATTCCTTTACCAATTACTGCGCTATAAGGTCCTGTACCATTTGTGTATTTTAAACAGATTAAGTAGGCTGGAATATCACTACCTTTATTTACTGATAATATTCCACCAGCATTCATTTTTTCAAGATCATCTTTATCTAAGATTGTACATTCCATGTTATATTGTTGTGCTAATTTTTTAGCTTCTTTAACTAAATCATATGGAGTCATTAAATTAGATGGTAAATCACTAATTTTACGAGCATAGTTAATACCATTTCCTAAGTTAATTCCCTTATTGATTGCTTCTTTAAGATCATTTTGACTATAAATGATATCAATTGGTGAAATTTTATGTGGTTCATGACCAATTTTTTGTTCTTGATATGCTTCGATTAAGTAGCTTTCAATAAATGTTGTAGTAATAGTATTAATATCTAGTTTTGAAGTTTCAATTTCTTCAAGATAGATTACAGATGGTTTATCAGTTTTAATTTTTTTAGCAACATCTCTGATTGTTTGAGTAGTTACTTTATCTTTACTACCTAAAGAAATAAATGTAATTGTGTCAAAATTAAAATTATTTAAAGTGTGAATAGTTGTAGTTTTTAAGTATTCTTTGTTAATAATACTATTAAGATTACAGTTTAATGTATCCGTTATTTGAACATTGATTTCTTGTTCTAAGTAGATTGGATAGATTAGATTTTTATCTAATGATTTTAAATCAATATTTTTAATTTGTTCCATATTATACCTCCATATCAATAGCCTATCACTTTTAAAAGTTAAAGTAAAACATTTATTGTTCAAGTTCGATCGTTATACGGGTTAAATAATTATCGGGTGAGGCTTCACTAATATCAAATATTATATATTCTTCATAAGCATATTTACCAAGTTTGATTTGATGAGCATCAGCATATTGAATGATACGTTGATATGAGTCATTTAATCCATCATAATTACCATGATGATAGCCGCATAAATAATTACCTGCTTTTTTTTCAAAAGTATTAGGACCCAAGTGGCTTGTTGTAGTAAATAAATAAGAATAATTAGCGGTTTGATTTTTATAAATATTTTCAACTTTAGTCATTATCCCTACAAATTCGCCGGTCATTACCTGATTATTTTCAATAAATGATGTGTAATCATTCATAAAACCAGCAAAGTCTTTTGAAGTACTGTTTTCTAAATTAGCTGATAAAATTAGATTACTTTTATTAAAATGAACTATTTTAATTTCATCATAATCAACTGTTAATGCTTCATTGGTGTATTGCTTAAATCTGGTAATCATTTCATGAATATGTTTTAGTTCTTCGATTGATTGTAGTAATTTTGCTTCTTGCTGGGTTAATAATTCGGTAAACAAAATAGGGTTTCGTTGATCTAAGTATATTTGAATATCTTTTAGTGACATTCCTAATTTTTTTAAAGCAATAATAACTTTAAATGTATCATATTGACGATAGGAATAAAATCGATAACCCTTTTCATTAATGTAGATTGGTTTAAATAAACCAATTTCATCATAATGAAATAAAACATGTTTTTCGACACCACAGATTTTCGCAAAAGTACCACAGGTAAAGAGTTTTTCTTTCATTGTTATTCTCCTCTTGACTATAAGGTTACCTTATAGTTTATCATATTGTTATCTCTAGCACAATATCAGGAAAGGAGAAGGAAATGCGATTAATATTAAAGTATTTAAAGAATTATAAACTATTATTCTTTTTTAATGTGATTTCTGTATTTGGATTTGTATTGGTTGAACTAGGCATACCTACAATTGTTGCGACAATGATTGATGTTGGTGTATCTAACCGTGATTTAAATTACATTTATATGATGGGAGGATGTATTTTACTTGTATCAATTATTGGTGTTGCAGGGACAATTGCTTTAGGTTATTGCTGTGCTAAAATATCGACTTCGATTACTAGGGATATGCGAAATGATATTTTTAAAAAAGTACAACAATTTACAGCTAATGAATTTAATCAATATGGGATTTCATCAATGATTACTAGAACTAATAATGATGCTTTTCAAATTCAACAGTTTGTAAATGTATTACTTAGAACGGCATTGATGACGCCAATAATGTTTATTTTTAGTTTTATTATGACTGCAAGAGCATCATTACCTCTTTCATATATAATTGCCGGAACGATTCCTTTAATTATTTTAGGGGTATTTGCTGTTGCCAAAGTTACTAAACCGATTTCTGAAAATCAACAACGTTCTTTAGATAATTTAAATCGAATTTCAAGGGAAAATTTAAGCGGGATAAGAGTAATTAGAGCTTTTGACAATGATCAATATGAACAAGAACGGTTTGATAGAACTAATCATAATTTTACAAATTTTTCTAAAAAATTATTTAAAATTATGACAATGACACAGCCAATATTTTTTATGTTGATGAATATCGCTGGCTTATTAATATATTGGGTAGCGGCGCATTTAATTGCTAATGGTAACTTAGAAATAGGGCAATTAGTGGCATTTATGGATTATTTATTTCATGCGATGTTTTCTATTATGTTATTTTGCACTGTGTTTATGATGTACCCACGGGCTGAAGTTTCTGCTAAGCGTATTGAACAGATTTTTGAAACTGATTCTTTGATTAAAAATAATCCCCAAGATGATAAAGAGGAAGATGATGTTAGCATTGAATTTGATAATGTTACCTTTGTTTATCCAGATGGTGAAGAACCAGTTTTATCAGATATTAACTTTAAAGCTAAAAAAGGTGAGATGGTTGCTTTTATAGGAAGTACCGGTTCAGGAAAAAGTACGTTAGTAAATCTGATACCACGGTTTTATGATGTTACTAATGGGGCAATAAAGATCAATAATAAAGATATTAGAGATTATGATCTTTTAGATTTACGTGATCATTTAGGGGTTATTCCACAAAAGGCAATTTTATTTAGTGGTACTATTAAAGATAATATCCGATTTGGTAAAAAAGATGCAACTGATGATGAAATTGAACATGCAGCTAAAATTGCGCAAGCTTATGATTTTATCATGGCTAAAGAACATGGTTTTGATGAAGAAATCAGTGAAGGGGCAACAAATGTTTCTGGTGGGCAAAAACAAAGATTAAGTATTGCTCGGGCTTTGGTTCGTAAAGCTCCAATTTATATTTTTGATGACTCTTTTTCAGCGTTGGATTTTAAAACTGATGCTATTTTAAGAAAAGAGTTAAAAAAGGAAATGAGTAATTCAATCATGCTTGTAGTAGCCCAAAGAATTTCCAGTATTATGGATGCTGATCAAATCATTGTTTTAAATGAAGGAAAGGTTGTTGGACATGGGACCCATCAACAGTTATTAAAAGAATGTAAGATATATTATGAGATTGCAATTTCTCAATTAAGTGAGGAGGAATTGGCACATGAATAAAAAATACGGTTTTAAAAAGACGATAATGGGATTA
Organism: Erysipelatoclostridium sp. An15; assembly: GCF_002160675.1. Classification (NCBI taxonomy): domain Bacteria; kingdom Bacillati; phylum Bacillota; class Erysipelotrichia; order Erysipelotrichales; family Coprobacillaceae; genus Thomasclavelia; species Erysipelatoclostridium sp. An15. The sequence goes on along the minus strand of NZ_NFLA01000002.1, from coordinate 115,734 downwards.
GTGCCATTTATTAAACCATATAAGTGGCAATTTATTATCGCTATTTTAATGATTTTGGTATTTAATATATCAATGGTTTTAGCACCAAGTTTTGAAGGGATGATTACTACACAGTTAGCTAATGATGTTGCTAAAAGTAGTGGCTTAGCTAATATTGCTATCGATTTTGGTGCGGTATTAGAAATTGTTGTTTGTTTATTAATAATTTATGCTTGTAAAACAATTTCTCAGATTATTTCTGTTATCTTTTTGACTAATGCCATTCAAAATGCAATGCAGGATTTAAGAAATGCTTTACAAAATAAGATTAGAAAGTTGCCAGTTCGTTATTTTGATAATCATCATTTTGGTGATGTTTTAAGTAGAATTACAAATGACGTTGATGCTATTTCTAATGCCTTACAACAAAGTTTTACTCAGATAGTTAGCGGTGTTTTAACAGTGACACTTGCTTTATCAATGATGTATATGATCAATGTCCAAATGGCATTAATTGGAACATTGATAATTCCTTTATCACTATTAGTTACTAAATTAGTAGTTGGTAAAAGTCAAAAATTATTTAAAAAACAACAAAATGCTTTAGGTGATTTAAATAGTGCTATTACAGAAATGTACACTGGATATAATGAAATATTGCTATTTAATCAACAAGAAGAATCAATTGATAAATTTAAACAAATTAACGAGAACTTAAGAACTAATGCTTTTAAAGCCCAGTTTGTTTCTTCAACGATTGCGCCATTAAATTCTTTAGTTACATATTTATCAATTGGGGTAATTGCTATCATGGGAACAGCTAATGTAATTGCTGGAACTTTTATGGTTGGACAATTACAAGCATTTATCCGTTATATTTGGCAAATCAATGATCCATTATCACAAATTTCCAATTTATCAGCTCAAATTCAAGCTGCATTTGCTGCTTTAGGTAGGGTCATTGAATTATTAAATGAACAAGAAGAAGTACCAGAAGCTAATCCACCTAAACATATTGAAAATGTTCAAGGTAATGTAACTTTTGAACATGTTAAATTTGGATATTATGATAATTTATTGATCAAAGATTTTAATGTAGAAGTAAAAAGTGGCCAAATGGTTGCCATTGTAGGTCCTACTGGAGCTGGAAAGACAACAATTATCAATTTATTATTACGTTTCTATGATGTTAAAGGCGGAAGCATTAAAATTGATGGTGTTGATATTCGTGATTTAAAACGTGGCGAACTACGTTCAATGTTTGGAATGGTATTACAAGATACTTGGTTATATTCAGGCAGTATTTATGATAATATTCGTTATGGTCGTTTAGATGCGCGAAAAGATGAAGTTATTAATGCTGCCAAAATGGCCAATGTTCATCATTTCATTAGAACTTTACCAGATGGTTATGATTCAATGATCAATGAAGAGGCTAATAATATTTCCCAAGGTGAAAAGCAGTTATTAACGATTGCTAGAGCTATTTTAAAAGATCCACAAATTTTAATTTTAGATGAAGCAACTTCATCAGTAGATACCCGATTAGAAAAAATGCTTCAAGAAGCAATGCACCGTGTTATGGAAGGGAGAACAAGTTTTGTTATTGCCCATCGTTTATCAACAATTAAAAGTGCTGATTTAATTTTGGTAATAAATAATGGTGATATTGTAGAAAAAGGTACTCATGAAGAATTGTTAGCCAAAAAAGGCGCTTATGAAAAGCTATACAATTCGCAATTTAATCATGAATAATTTTTATACGATTCTTAAAAGTAGGTGTTATCTACTAATAAGAATCGTTTTTTTTGTTGTGGAAAAAACAACTAAAAATTCTGATTGTCCGCTAAAATACTGTACTTATCAGCACATCAGTATTAAAAAGATTAAAATTGAACATCACAAGTAGATTATGGAATGTCGATATTGACGTTCTTTTTCTATTTCCAGCCGTTTAGAAATGGACGGTTTTTTCTATATCCAAACGAAAGGAGAATTATAAAAGCTATGAAAAAGATATTGAAGCGATTAATCACATGCTTCCTTGTGATTGCTCTAGTCGCTGTCGGGCTGGCGTTCAATGCTTTTGGTGTCAAGGACATGTTGTTGCAACTGTTCAACAATTATCGAAGTGTAAGAAATAATGCATTGCTGTTGTGCGGACAATTGTGTATAATAAAGAAAAAGATATGCACGCGAAAGGAGTGTTGTTATTATGGCAAAGTCAGCAAATTTATATGTGAGAATAGAGCCTGAAATCAAAGAGCAGGCTGAAAAAATCCTATCTACACTGGGTATTCCTGCTTCTAATGCTATCAATATGTTTTATAAACAGATTATCTTACAGCGAGGAATTCCCTTTGAATTAAAAATCCCAGACAGAACGCCCGCAGACATAAGTATGTTGGAAACAGATAAATTGCATGCAGAGCTGAAGAAAGGGTATGCGGATATGAAAGCTGGTCGAACCAAAGACGCAAAAACGGTTTTTGCTGATATTCGCAAAGATTATGGTTTATGATTTTTAATGTAGTTACATCCATACAGGCTGAGGAAGATTTACGAGGGATATTTGAATATATCGCTTTTGAACTTTTATCGCCGGAAAACGCAGAAAAGCAACTGGAACGTCTGGAAAGGCAGATATTAAGTTTAGATGAAATGCCGGAACGCTTTCCGAGATATGGAAAAGAACCGTGGCATAGCCGTGGATTACATTTTGTTGCGGTAGATAACTATATTGTGTTTTATATTTTAGATATAGAAGAACAGGTGGTAACAATTCTACGTGTCATGTACAGCGAACGCAACATTGAAGAACAGCTAAGTGTTCATACAAAGCAATAAACAATTTCATATGCCACACACAAAGCGGTTACTCCATTGTAGATCAACCGCTTTTCTATACTCAAATTTAAGATTGGAGTGATTGATTGAATGATATTTTTACGGATATGCAGTCAAAAATCGGGTGTCCGTATTTTTTCGACCTACTCTATTACAAGCGTGCAGTCTGGTTTGAGATGAAACGCCTTTGCCTGTCTGACTATCTTAAGAAAACGTTAGAAGATTTTACTTGCTATGTATTCGGTGTGCCTTACGCCATCATACTGGAAGTATTGAAAAGAGAGGACGTAATGAAACATGGAAGAACTGCTAGGAATTGATATAAATACAGACTATTACTATATCACGGGCAAGGAGCGTATAAAAGTTAAAATAAGATTACCCAAATTGTTGCAGATAAGTGGTTACGCTTTGTATCAATTAAGATAATTTTTTATATGAATGTTTTGTAGAAAGTGATAGCTAAAGAAGAAAGATTAAAAGCTTTTAATGTAACCATCGGCATTACATTAAACTGGTGTTATATTATAGATGTAATGATAAAAGTTACATTAAATAAGAAATGGAGGAAATAACAATGAAAATTGCAGTAGTATGTGCTAACGGGAAAGCCGGTAAATTAATTGTTAAAGAAGCAGCAGAAAGAGGTTTAGATGTAACAGCAGTTGTAAGAGGTGAAAATCAATCTGTTGCTACAAAAGTAATTCAAAAAGATTTATATGATCTTACAAAAGATGATTTAAAAGATTTTGATGTTGTTGTTGATGCCTTTGGTGCCTGGGCTGAAAAAGATTTACCACAACACAGTACATCATTAAAACATCTGTGTGATATTTTATCAGGAACAGATATTAGATTATGTATTGTTGGTGGAGCTGGAAGCTTATATGTTAATCCAGAACATACTTTATGTGTTGCTGATGGAACAGATTTCCCGGATATCTTTAAGCCATTAGCTTCAGCAATGGCTAAAGCTTTAAAAGAATTAAGAAAACGTTATGATGTAAAATGGACTTATGTTTCACCAGCTGGAGATTTCCAAGCTGAAGGTGAAAGAACTGGAGCTTATATTTCAGGTGGCGAAGAATTAACATTGAATGAAAAAGGTGAAAGTGTTATTTCATATGCTGATTATGCAATTGCTATGGTAGATGAAATTGTAAGTGGAAATCATCTTCAAGAAAGAATAAGTGTTGTTCAAAAATAAAGAATTAAATATAAAAAGTTCACTCAATATTTTATCAAGTGAACTTTTAATTTCAAATATTTATTCTTTTCAACAAAATCTAATACTATTTAATCTTTTCGATACTGTAATCATCAAATTCAGTTTTTAAACTATCTTCAACACCATCAGCAGTAGTTAAGTAATTTCTTTGACTATCATCTAATACAGTATAATGCCAGTAATGACTGTTATCATCATCTAAATAAGCTGAGTTAATTTCGGTATTTGTATAGAATGCATAATAGTAAGTATTTTGAGTTACTTCATTGTTCCAAGAAGATGTTCTAGTGGCATCTACTTTATAAACAGCAATAGCACCATCATAGTCGTCACCTTTAGCGAACCACATTGAATCTAATGAGTAGTTATAAGTTGTTGAATAACCATCATCAAATTGATCTTCAGCTTCATCGTTTGCTTCAGATTCTAATTCTTCAATTAAATCATCAGGTAATGCTGCTGCATTTTTATATCTTTCGATTAACCCTTTTACTTTAAAAGTTTTAGAATCATTAGTAACTTTAATTTTATTTGCTTTTGCAGTTTCTTCTGAATATTTGACAGTAATTGTTACTTCATCACCGTTTGAAAGTTCATAACTAGTATCATAATCAAGACGTGTATCGTTGACAAATGCAGCTAATTGTTGATTGTTTTTGTCATAATCAATGTCATTTTTGACATCAGTGATATATCCTTCTCCATCTTTACCAGTAAATTCACAAGTAATGTTTTTAGCTAAATCGATTTCAGTATAGTTAAAGAAATTATCATAAATTTGATAACCAATAAAGGCAACCAAAGCAACAGCAATTACACCAACAGTAATTTTACCATTTTTTGATTTGATAAATGCTTTAAAATCAAAACTTGATTTAGGTGCATTTTGATAACCACCAGAATTATTTGCACCATTACCAGTATAATTACCAGAGTTAGAACCGTTATTTGTTCCTTGATATGAGTAATTATTTATATATGGACCTTCTTCTAAAGAATATTGGAAGTTATTGATATGAATAACATTTTTAATGATTAGAAGGACAACCATATTTAAAATAAATACAGCAATTGATACATAAAGATAATATTCAAGATTTGTTGCCATGCTAGAAAGTGCTGAGTAAGCAGATTCATTGCTAATACTACTTACAGCGCTAAAATCTTGACTTAAATAAGCTCTTACAGCTTTACAAACCAAGTTTACACCAGACATTGATAATAAAAGTAGTACTGAGCTAATGCATGATGCAATGAATTCCCCTAACATAATGTAATCTTGTTTGTCTTTTTTAAAGAAATAAAAAGCACTCAAGATTGCTGTAACAATAGCTGCAATCAATAACACGTAGAAGACAATCTGAAATAGAGTAATAATTGTTCCAATTGATGATAAAGCATCAATACTGCTATAACTACTACTAGAACTACCAATTCCAAGTTTTGAAAGTAGCCATAATACGGTAATAAAACCTGATGAAACTGTTGCTAAAAGATAAACAGTTTTCTTTTTTGAATATTTATTTAAAATATCCATACTATTCCCTCCTTATAAAAATACATAGATATAATAACAAAATTAGCTATAAAATACCATTATTTTAGCATTATAAACACAAAAAATGCCTTATTTTTACGAGTTTTTTTGATATTTTAATAAATTATTTATAGAAAAACAAAAAATCTCATGTTTATAACATGAGATTGAAACTATTTAGTTGTTGAACCAAAACCACCATTACGAATAGCATCGCTATCATCATCTTCGACAATACCAAATGGCATAAAGATACCTTGTCCAAAACCTTGACCAGCAGTTAAAGAAACTGTTTTATCTTCGTTACTATCATTAGTTATTTTGATAAAAATATGACCTTCATTATCACTATGATAATAATCACTATCAATTATTCCTACTGTATTATTAAGTTGTAAACGATATTTAAAACCTAATCCACTACGAGGGAAAATAGCTAAAAACCATCCTTCATTAATAATAACTCTAATACCAGTAGGAATTTTAATTGTTTCATGTGGTTTTAAAGTAAAATCAATAGGTGTATAAAAATCATAACCAGCAGAGCCAACCGTAGCTCTTTTTGGTAATTTTAAATTATCATAAATTTTTTCAATTTCTTCGATATCATAGTTTGTGAAACTATCTTGAAAATCGTTAATAAATTGTTGTTTTGATACTTTTTCAAATTTTGCAACTACTTGCATGTCATTCTCCTTTTCTTTGATTTGCAACTATTATACACTAATTACTTTATTAAAGGAAAGGTAATTATAATAGTAAAGTAACTTTTATCATCAATAATAGTCAAATTACCATCATGAATTTTCATCATTTGTTTAACACTCTTTAATCCAATGCAATTACTCTCAATATAATCAACAGTATGAATTTTAGTATTTTTAACAGTAAATTTTAAATTATTATCATCAGTAGTTAATTCAATATTAATAGGTTCATTTTTATTAGCATATTTAGAAACATTAGAGAAAATATTATTAATAATACGTTTAAGAAGATTAATATTACCAAAGATGAAATTATCACTATGTTCGATTTGTTTTAATACTGTAAACTCATTTTCTTCTAAAGCAGCAATATTTTCAATAATATATTCATAAATAACGCCTAGTGATATTTTAGTAAGTTCGGTATCTTGTTCTTTACTAAAAACTAAAAAGTATTCAAACATTTTATTAGCTAGTTCATTAATTTGATTAACTTTATCAATTGAATTATTTAAATATAGATTATACTGCTGTTCATTTTTATATTTTTTAAATCTAATAATATCTAGATATCCCATTAAAGAAGTTAGTGGTGTTCTAAGGTCGTGAGATAAAGCAGTAACTAGTTCATAGTTAGCACGCCGATTAGTTTCTTCGGTTATAAAATTATTTTTTAAAGTGATTCTAAGATCATTAATTTGTTTTGATAATTCGGCGATTTCAGTATTACCGTTAATGGTAATTGGATGATCTAAATCGCCTTGAGACATAATTGTTACTTCGTCTTTAAGTTTAACGATATAATTTACTTCTCGTTTAATAAAAAGGAAGGTTGGAAATATAAAGATAATCAACGAAATAATAGCAGCAAAGCTAATATAAGGAATTACCGATTTTGCTAGTGCATATGAGTAAGTGTATATTTCGATAGAACCATCCTTTAATTCCAAAATACTATAATATGGTTCGACATCATAGATAGACTTAGATTCATAGATTGTAGTACTAATAATAAAATCTTCAAGAATTGTTGCATAAGAACCGGTTATATAAAGATTATCATCTGCATTATAAATAGAGACACTATATATTTCACTAGATCCTAAAATTTCATCAATAGCATTAATATCATTGATAGAAACATTGTTATCAATTAGTTTGTTTTCAATTTCGGTAGCATAAGTTTCCGTATTGTCAGAAATAATACCTAAATCTAAAACAAAGTTAAAGAAATAATCTTTATTATAATATAGAAAACTAAAAGTAAGGAGAGCTAAAGCGCCAAACAGGATAATTACTGCTGAAATCTGGATACTTAGTTTATTTAAACAATTTTTTTTAATCACAGCGATACCCCTTACCCCAGATCGTCTTGATTATTTTAGGATTTTGAGGGTCTGCTTCAATTTTTTTACGTAAGTTTCGAATATGGACCATGATCGTATTGTTAGCACTATAATAATATGGTTCATTCCAAATACTTTCATATAAAGCTTGAGTCGAAAATATTCGTTTACGATTACTTACTAATAAATAAAGGATTTGATATTCCAGATATGTAAGTTCAACAGGTTTCCCATCTAATAATACTGTTTCATTATTTGGATTGATGACAATATTTTCATAAACAATATTATCATCTTGTTTTTCTTGGTGTTCAGCTTTTCCTTGATATACATAATAACGACGTAATAACGCTTTAACCCTAGTCGTTAATTCATTATAAGAAAAAGGTTTAGAAAGATAATCATCACCACCACTAGAAAAACCTAGGGTTTTATCACTTTCTTGCCCTTTAGCAGTTAAAAACAAAATTGGAGCATTAGACTTTTTTCTAATTTCAACACAAGCCTGATAACCATTAACAATAGGCATCATAATATCTAAAATATAAAGATCAATATCTTCGTTAGCTTTATCAATTGCTTCTTGACCATCTTTAGCTTCAATAACTTCATATCCTTCACTAGAAAGTAAAACATTAAGAACCTCTCTAATTTCTGGATTATCATCAACGATTAATATTTTATTATTTGTCATAAATTCACCAACTTTCGTATCTATTATACATCATAATAAGGATGAAAAAATTGTTTAAATTAAATTTAAGAAATATTTAGATATTATTAAGCAGATTCTTAAGCAATGTATGTAATAATTTTTTCGGAAGGGTGATAGTAATGAAAAAAAAGCAGTTAGTATGTTCAATTATATTTTTATTCTTTTTAACAATTGTGATGGTTATGATCATCACGCCTTCTTCATATCTTTTTGGCTCAAATACCGATTGGCTTAGTCAGCATGTAAATTTGGCTGATTATTTGCGTCATACTATGATAGAAAACAAAACACTTTTCCCCGATTTTGCTTTCAATATTGGCGCTGGAGTAAATATTTATAATCTATCTTATTATGGTTTGTTTCGACCAGATGTCTTGATTGGCTGTTTGATTCCTAGCGTAGCTATGAAAGACATAATAATTATATATATGGTTATCAATCTAATATTAAGTGTTAATTTGCTCTATATTTGGCTAAAAAGTAAAAATTTTAATAATGGCTTATGTATTATTGGAGCTATTTTGTTACTATGCTCTTCCGTTTTATTTCATAGTCATCGACAAATTATGTTTGTTGATTATATGCCATGGCTGATTATGGCATTAATAGCAATAGATCGTTATTTGAAAAATAGTCGAAGTTTAATGTTAATTATTGCGATTGTTTTAATGATTGTTAATAGCTATTTTTTCAGTGTTGCAGGCATAGTGGTCGTATTTAGTTATTATTGTTATTGTGTAAAGAAGATTAATTTGAAAAATATTTGGGCATTTATTAAACCGGTAATGATAGGTATTTTAATATGTAGTGTTTTATTATTACCTACGGCATATGTGATGCTTGAAAATCATCAAAGTAAAGGAAGTAGTATTAATTTTTTATCTTTATTTATACCACGTTTAAATATGGAAGGGTTACTTTATGATAATTATGGTTGTGGATTAACTTATTTAAGCTGGATTGGTTTGGTTTTAAGTTTAAAACTAAAAGAAATTAGGAAATTAAGTATTTGGTTATTATTGTTGATTTTTATACCAGTATTTTGTTTTGGATTAAATGGATTTTTATATTCACGACCTAAAATATTGATACCATTTATTCCGTTATTAATTTATGTGACAATATATTCTTTAAGTAAGTTCGAAGAATTAATGATAAAAATCGATTATCGACTATGGATATTGATTTTATTACCAGTAGTTATTTTTTATCAAAAACCACTAGTGATTTTTGATATTGTTTTTGCTATTTTTAGCGTATGTTTATATTTAAGATTTAATAAAAAAGCGCTTTATTTAATGATGATCATGCCATTAGTCTTGAGTTTTAATATTAATAAACAGGAAGAATTTGTATCATCTGACACTTATCAACAAGTTTCTAGTATAAATGGTATTAAAGTAGATAACGGTACTAGATATGATATTTTTAAACAATCATTAAATACTAGTAATCTTGCTAATAATAATGAACTACGGACATCAATTTATAGTTCAGTTAATAACAGTTTATACAACCATTTTTATTACGATATTATTAACAATCCGATTTCAATAAGGAATCGAGTTGCTTCACTGTCTAATTCTAATATTTTATTTCAAGGAATGATGGGGGTTAAAACAATTTATAGTGAAGAAACTGTACCTATTGGATATCAAAAAATTGGTAATAATTTATATGAAAATAATGATGTTTTACCAATTATTTATGCTACAAGTGATACTTATAGTGAAGAAAAGTTTGATGAGCTGGCTTTTCCAGCTACGTTAGATACTATTTATAATAATGTTGTTGTTGCAAATGGTGATAATCAATATCAAAGTCAAATAAAAGAATTAAAATTAGATTATCTGATTAACAAGCAAAGTTCTAATTTACATATAACAGCTTTAAAAAGTGGTTATCGGGTCAATACTAAGGGCAAAGGTGTATTGCAATTAGATCTTAATCAAAATTTTGAAAATCAAATTATGATTATTGAATTTGATATTGATAAAGTGAAATATTTAAAAACTAGGGATACTTCAATTACTATTAATGGTATTAAAAATAAATTATCAAGTACATCAGCTGCTTATCCAAACGGAAATAATCATTTTACATATGTAATAAGTCAAAATGAACCTTTAAGTGATTTACAAATAGAGTTTAGTTCCGGACGGTATGATGTTTTAAATATTAAATTATATAGTCTTGATTATAATGTGATTAAAAATCGTAATAGTCAAATTGATAAATTAAACGGTGTTTATAATCAAGATGGTAAGATTGTTAAAGGCAGTATTGATGTAAGTAAAGATGGTTACCTGGTCACTTCTTTACCTTATCAAAACGGTTATATTATTACTATTGATGGTAAAAAGGTTGATTCATTTTGTGTAAATAAAGCATTTTTAGGAAGTAAAATATCTAGTGGAAAGCATCAAATAGAAATTACGTTTAAAGCACCAGCTAAAAATATTAGTTTATTTGGTAGTGTAATAGGGTTGGTTTTATTATTATTGCATGGAAGAAGGGAAAGAAATGAGGAAAGATTTAAAAGAATTAATTAGTTATATCTTTGTAGGTGGGTGCACAACCCTAGTTAATTTTATTATTTATTATATAACTATTCAATGGCTAAATATAGGCTGGTTAATTGCTAATATCTTATCTTGGTATGGTGCTGTTATTTTTGCTTATTGGGCTAATCGTCAATATGTTTTTAAAAGTTCTAATGATACTAAAAAAGAAGCTTATCAGTTTTTTGTATTACGTTTAATGACGTTAGCTGTTGAAAGTAGTTTATTGTTTATTTTTATTCAACTGTTAGGAATAAATGAAATGGTAGCTAAAGTATTTGTTAGTGTTGTCACAGTAGTTTCTAACTATGGACTATGCAAATTCAAGATTTTTTCGCCTAAAGGAGAACATGGATATGGACAAAATTAGTGTAATAGTTCCTTGTTATAATGAAGAAGAAGTTTTACCGATGTTTCACCAGGAAGTTACTAAGGAATTAAGAAAAATTGAAAATATTGATTATGAGATCATTTTTATTGATGATGGAAGTAATGATCGAACAATTCAATTATTAAAAATGATTAGTGCTAAAGATAAACGATGTGATTATTATTCTTTTTCAAGAAATTTTGGTAAAGAAGCAGCAATGTTGGCGGGATTGGAAAAATCAACCGGTAATTATTGTGTCATTATGGATGCGGATTTACAACATCCTCCTAAATTGTTAGCACCGATGTATCAGGCTGTGAGTAAAGAAGGTTATGATTGTTGTGCTGGTAAACGAATTGATCGTGAAGGTGAAGGGAAAATCAGGAATTTTTTAAGTCGAACATTTTATAAAATTATGCAAAAAATATCAAAGCTCGATATGAGTGATGGAGCTGGCGATTTTAGAATGATGAGTCGTTTAATGGTTAATTCAATAATTGAAATGCGTGAATATAATCGCTATATGAAAGGCTTGTTTTCATATGTTGGTTTTGAAACTAAATGGCTGCCATTTCATAATGTTGAACGGGCAGCTGGTAAAACAAAATGGAATTTTAAAAGTTTGTTTTCTTATGCTTTAGAAGGAATGTTTTCTTTTTCGACAGCACCGCTTAAAATTGCTGGAATATTTGGGATTATTTTATTTGTTGCTTCAATAATATTGGCATTATATACAGCTATCTCTACTTTATTATTTGGAAATAGTGTCGGTGGTTATACTACTATTGTTTGTTTAATTTTATTTTTAAGTGGAACGCAGATGTTGCTAATTGCAATACTAGGAGAGTATGTATCAAAAGATTATATGGAAAACAAAGCTCGACCAATTTACATAGTTAAAGATAGTAATCGTAAAGAAGCGTTAAGTAAGTAGTAATAAAATTTTGACTTGGATTAATAGAGCTATTATAATGAAGTTATCAAGGAAGTGATAACATGAAAAAATTTGTTAGTGTAGTATTAGCAATCATAATGGTTGGTTTGGTTGTTTTGCTTTGTATTAATATATCAATAAAATCAATGGCTGCTAAAACTGTATCTAATGCAGTTGTAGCTAATGAAACAACTGATCAAATTCAACAAGTAATAACGGAAAATTTTCCTAACGTTACAGATGATCAGATTCAACAGATTCAAGAAGTTATTTCTACTAGCAGTTCTATAAACTCATTTACTGATGATCTATTAAATCAAATTACTGAAGCAACGTTAAATGGTGAACAAGTAGATACTGCTTCAATTATGAATCAATTATCACAGGTGTTTGTTGATAATGTTGATCAAATTGAACAAGTAATTGATCAGGACATTACTGATGAGCAAATTCAAATTGTTCAAGAACGGTTAACTGATCAAAATGGAGCTCTTCAAACTAAAATTAATGAAGTAGTTGATTCTGTTCAAAGTGGTTCTACTAGTACCACTGAGTTTTTACAAACTTATCAAACAGTTAGTAGTATGGCAGTTAGAATTGGCTGTATAATTGGAATAATTGTTTGTATTGTATTAATTGGTTTATTAAATCGTTCATTATATGACTGGTCAATCTATGCCGGTGTAGCCGCAATTGTTTCAGCAATAATAATTGGGCTTTTTGCACCACTGGTAGTAAATGCAATTGAATTTACAATTGGGCTTCGGGTTTTAAATATGAGTATTGATATTCCGGTATCGATGTTAAGAGTAGAAGGAATTGTACTAGGAGTTATTGGAATTATTTTAATTATTGCTTATATTATTTTAAGCCGTAAGTTCCCTAAGTATGAAAGAAGTTATTATTAATATTGTTTTAGTAATTTGATAGTTGAATGGAATAAGGATAGAAATTATAGTAATTTTGATTTCTATCTTTTTTATTTATATATTTTTTAATTAATAAAAGTAAAAACCTCTTTTGTAAATGTATATAAATAACAAAGGAGGTTTTTTATGAAAGAAACAGATAAAAAGATTTATGATTTTAAAAGTGATGTTCTTTTTAAATATTCATTAGCCAATGATCAAGATCATGACTCTCTTTATTTGTTAAAACTGTTTATTGAAGGTATTTTAAATATTCAATGTCAGGATATCAAAGTATTAAATCCCGATTTAAATCGTAATCATGTTGAAGATAAAGATATGATCTTAGATATTAGAGTAACTGTTGCATCGGGTGAGCAGATTGATATTGAAATGCAGAAATCATCTTTTTCTGTTAGCCAACGCCATCGTTTTCAACTATACGGAGCTAAAATGCTTACATATCAAGAAAAAAAGGGGAATAAATATCAATTTATTATTCCAGTCTATCAGATTATTTTTATCAATGATATAGATAGTGATAATCTACAGCTTTATGATACATATCAAAGTAGAAATAAAGAAGGTAAATTAGAAAAGAATAATCTGATGAATCGAGTATATGTTCAAGTGCCTTATATCAATGTCATAAAGCAGTATAAAGAACTAGATAAATTCAGTGAATTAGAACTAGCGATCTATATACTTGCAAACGGGATAACAGATGATATAATGAAACTGAAAGAATCGAAGGTGATTGAGATAATGAAAGACAAGATGGAAAGATTTAATCAGGATGATGAACTAAGATTAGCAGCATATAATCGGGAGCTGAATATTTATGCTCATGAAATGGAACTCGAAGAGAATTATCAAAATGGAAAAGCAGAAGGAAAAGCGGAAGGAAGAGAAGAAGGAATAGGAATTGGTAAAGAAGAAGGCATAAAGATTGGCAAAAAAGAAGAAAAGAAAAATCTAACTAACCAATTATTTAAATCGAAATATCCAAATGAAGACAGTAGCATTTTAAATGATTTAGAAATAGAAGTTTATGACCTTATTTTTAAAATGTTATTAGAAGATCAATCACTAGAAAAAATCAAGAATGTAATTAAAAAATAGTTAAAAGCTTAATTTATTAAACAGGTGAGTAGAAGAAGCAATCGCTATTGATACAAGCAAGAAGTATATTAGTCTATAATTATTTGATGATTAAAAAGAAATAGATAATAAAAAAATGTAATGTTTTATTATAGCAATCGGTTAAAAAACATAAGGTAAAAATGGCAGCTATTACTTAGCTGCCATTTTTAGTTATCTTTATCATCTTTTAAGATCGTAGTAATTTCACAATTTTCAATACTGCTTATATTTATTAAAAACATTAATTTTTTATGATATATTTTATTGATATTATTTAATTTTTTCTCCCTTGTTTTAAAAAGCAAAAGGAAATTTGGGATTTGATCCTACAAATTTCCTTTACGAGATTCTTTAATTTAAATTGTATTTCTTTATTATTTTAACCTTAATCACGGCATATCTAGTTATCAATAGTAGATCCATATTATCTTGATAACTACAATATACTTGAAAAATTATAGTAAATGTTTTCTTTATAAGATGTAATTTTTTATAAATTAAATTATTTTTTATGTTTTTTAAAATACCAGTAACAAATAATACCACCTAAGAAAACAACAATAGTTAAGATAAAAATCAAATCAAGCCAGGAATTATTTTCAACAATAGAACCACTTTCATTGGCTGCTGCCTGATATCTTAAATCATAATTACCATCGCCATCTTCATCAACATTGATGACAGTTGTTTCACTGACTTCGGCTTTAGTGTCAATTACAGTCTGATTAGTAATTTCAATATTTTCAAATTCTCTAAAGTCACTGTAGTTACCTTCTTCATCCATAAAGCCAATAGTATAATTCATCGTACCTTGATCAGTACCATTGATTTTAATATCATAAGCCTGCTCTTCTTTTAATCGTAAAATTTTAGTTTGATTGGCGGTGCCATTATCTTCAAAGCTTAATACACCAAACTTAGTTCGAGTATTTAAATCACTTTCTTTTGAGCTTAATGTTTCTCCATTGTAGCTAACAGTAACATCAACAGGACAAGCAATTCTAATATAGATATATCGTTGACCATTGATTTGATCAGCAACATCATCAAAGAAAAATACTAGATCGTCGCTATTGGCTACTTCATAATGACAACCTTCACTAGCAATTCCTTCCATTAATTCTTGGGCTTCGCTTTTATCATCCATTTTTTCAAAGAAGCCTAGTGTATAAATTAAAATATCAGAATCTTTTATTTGATCGGCATATGAGATTAAGGCGTTACCCTCTTTTCCAACATTAGGGACCCCATCACTCATTAACACAATAATTTTAGTTTTAGCATTGCTATTTTCAAGCATGTCATAAGCCTGTTCTAGACCGTCACCAATATTAGTATTACCATTACAATCTAGAGAATCAACGTTTTCTTCTAAATTATCATAATCCACAGAGAAATCAGAAATTATATTGGCATTACTATTATATGTAACTAAACCGATACCGGCATCTTCTTTTAAGACTGTTTCAATAAATTTATTAGCAGCTTTTTTTGTTTCTCTAAGTGGAGAACCGGTCATACTATTAGAAGTATCTAAAACTAAGACTATTTCTCGTTCATTTACATTGGTGCTATCTTGGCTTGTACCTTCATAGTCACCCCATTCACAAATAAAAGCAGCATTACTATTAACAGTTTGATGACCAAAATCACCATCATTCCATGTTCCATCAGAATATTTATAATAGAACATAGCATAATCTTCATTTTTATTTTCACTATTTGGTTCACCAGGATGCCAATTGGTATAAGAAACTTCTTCACCGTTTATCCATTCCCACTTACCTTCTTGATTATAATCAGATAAACCAAAATAAGCACTTTCAAAATCTTGTCCGGTAAGATAATTGTATAAAAATTCATTTTCTTGAGCAGATGTAATTGTTGCAAGATAACCACCTTGGTTTTTACAATATACACTAGCTTCTTGCCCATTATCTATATCATCAAGTTCATATAAATAATAATAATGACCATTAAATTCAACCGCATTTTCAGGAATATTGGTAGTATCAGTTTGTTTTTTATTATCGGTTACCTTTTTAAATTGGGTGATAACATTTATAGTATCACTGCCACTAGAAGAAACAGTTACATAAAACCTTTGAGTCTGGCTATCATCAGTTAAATCAGTTATTGTAAAATAATAAATACCAGGTTCTAATGAAAGTGAGTATGGTTTATCATCACTGATAGTTACTGTATCGACTTCTTTAGTATTAGGTTTTGCACTTGGTCCTTGTGGCAGATTTGTTATGTCTACTTCCTCGATTTTTAATGAATAATTATCATAAAGTTCATTATCGATATCATAAACACAAAGATCAAAATTTTCAGTAACAGTATATGTTGTTGTTTCGCTAGATAAGCCAACTTGGTTAAAAGCTTCTTTGATAGTTAAAACCTGTTTATTTGATAGGTTTTCTTGTTCATACATTTGTAAGGCACAATTTATGATAATTTGTTTAAATTGCTGAAATGTACAATTAGAACTCATATGAGGCATAGCACTATAAAATAAATCAGCAATATCTTTAGTACTTAAACTACTATATATTTGTGAATTATCTTCAATGCCAATAGACATTAAATAAGCAGCATGAGAAATAACGGTATTATTAGTATGAACACCACCTTTATCATTATTAGTGTCAACAACATCCACCCAATATTTGCCTAAATAGCTATCAGGATCATCATTAGAATTTGGATCAACTATATCACGATATGGATTGATCCAATCGCAAGTACCGTTAAAAAGTCGATCATCGGCCCAATCTTCAACGATTTCGCCAAAGATATCACTATAAGCTTCCATTAAAGCTCCTGATTCGCCTAAATAATTTAGATTGCTGATACATCGTTCCACTGAATGAGTATATTCATGAGAAATAACATCATAATCTAAAGTATTATCAGAACCAAAGGTAAGAACTGTCAAAGGTAATTGACTAGCTCCCCATGAATAGGCATTAGTAGTATCACCAACTAACCAGTTTACTCCTAAAAAATCATCATAAACGGCAAGAACCACACCATTTTTGCCATTAAAACTAACCCGGTTATAGTTTTCTTTCCAAAAGTCGTAATTAGTACTTACGCGTGACATCAAAGTAACAGCTTTAGGATTATCCCAGGTTGTGGAATTGGAAGTTACTTCGGTTACTGTCGTGAATATATTTTTAGTAGTTAATCTAACTGCATATTCACCTTTAGTAGCAATGACTTTGCCATCTTTATCTTTGATTTCGAAACTATAGTTATCACCGGTAATTGTTACTTCGTTGTTATCTTCATCATAATATTTTTTATCTTTAGAGGTATAAATTTTATTGTTTTCATCAACGATTACTATTTCAGGAACAAGAGTTGAGTTATTAGCATTAAATACCCGAATATCTTTTTGATTATCGCGCATTCGATAAGAACCATCAATTTGTTCAGTTGTAAAGTTTTGATTTTGACCATCTATATCAAGACCATTTCCTGAAACATCTTCACCATAAGCCATTGAAAGTTCAGCAAGAATATCACCGGATTTTGCAGAAACAAAACACTGTTCATTGACGTCCTCATTTATAACATTTATTTTCCAGGCAATTTCGGGTTCTTGTTTATCTAAAGAATATATAACTAATCCTTCACTAGTAATGAATGTTTCACTTCCAAATTGTTCTTTCATACTATTAAAAGCATCATCTTTAGAAAAGTCAACACTAGTATCTAAATCACCAAGGTTTAAATAATTACCGGATAGCATTAAGCAATCTCCTTGACTATTAGCATTAATGGTAACTGTTCGGCCATAGACAGGAATATCATCGTATTCTTGATAAAAGCGATAATAATTATTTTCTAAAATATTTTCTGTTTGACAATTATTTAATTCATCTTGAACATCCTGGATTCCTAAAAGATCTTTGGCATCATCAATGGCATTTAATGCTGATGTTTCATCTTCGATAGAAACATCACTAAAAGAACCATCTAAACAAACAAAATTAGATGTACTATCGTCTTCTTGATTATTTTTATGATCAATTAAGCCCGTTTTTTCCATGACATCACTAATAATCGGAAAATCAATAATGCCAAAATAAACTAAAGTACTAGTGATTCCCGTAAATAATATTACGAGTACTAAAAAAGTTATTAAAAATCAAATACTGTACTTTTTTAATTTTTGCTTTGATTTACTTATTGCTTGTTTATCACAATTAGGGCATAATCCCTTCTTATTTAATTTAGCACCACATTTACCACAATATTTTTTCATGTCTATCCCCTCATTAATATAATTTTTATCTATTTTAACATGTTTATTTCAATGATAAAAGTAAGCGCTTTATTTATTATAGTTTAAGTAATCAATACTTATTTTTAATCGCTTTAAGCCTTCTAATAATTTATCTTTACTACAGCCAACGCACATTCTTAAATAACCATCTTCAAAATAAGTATTGCCAGGCATAATTCCCGCTTTACCAATGTTTACTAGGGCATGTTGTAGCTGTTTGCTGGTAAATGGTAATTGGCGACAGTCGATCCAGGCCAAGTAAGTTGCTTCTGGTTTGATAAATTTTAATGGTGAACAATTATTATTAATATATTCTTCAATTATGTTCATATTTTCATTTAAGTAGGCAACTAGCTGTTGGCGATAATCGTTGGCTTCATTGTAGGAACTAATTAATGCCATCATCCCCATATAATTAGCTGAGTTTACAAAATCACGATGTTTAGTTATTGTTAAAAAGTTATTTTTAATCTCAGGATCACTAATAAAAGCATAACTACCACCAAGACTTGGATAATTGTAGGTTTTAGAACCAGAAGAGACTAGATATAATTGTGAATATTGATCTAAAAAAGAAACAATTGGATAATGCGTTTTATGATAAACGATGTCCATATGTATTTCATCAGAGATGATTTTTACACCATATTTTTTAGCTAATTCAATTATTTTTAATAATTCATCTTTGTCCCAAACTCGTCCAGTAGGATTATGAGGTGAACATAGTAAGAAGACTTTACATTTTTTAAAAGCATCTTCTACGGCTTTAAAATCGATGGTATAATAACCGCCATTATTATTTAATTTAATACGAACTGGCTGTAAATGATGATTAATAATCGCATCTTCAAAATCAGGGTACATTGGTGAAAAGGTCGCAACATAGTCGTTTGGGTTAGTAAGCAAAGACATTAATAATGATAAACTATACATAACCGATGGACTATAAATGATCCAGTCAGGATTAATTAAAGTATTAAAATGTTTTTTAAAATAATTACAAATTGCATTTTTAAAGTCATCGTGATTCCAACGCGTATAACCAAAAATTTCCATTTTGGTAGCTTCTTTTAAAGCATTTGTAACTGGTTTAGGGATGATAAAATCAGTATCCGAGATAGAAAAGGGTAAAATATCATCACGACCAAATCGATCAGCGATATAATCCCATTGGCTGCTGTAAGTATTTTTTCGATTGACTAGTTGATCAAAGTTATATTTCATGTTTAATTCTCCCTATATAAAAATTTCCAAAATAGTAATGATCCACCAATTTGGATCAGATTAACAATGATGCTTCGATAATCAAAGTTAACTAAAAAGCCCTCAATAAAAATACCTAGATATGGGGCATCAAAAATAGGCTTGTTTAAATAGCCTAATGCCATTAAAACAAATGGGAAACTGCCAAGGATCGTGCCACCAATAACAAATGGTAAAAAAGCTTTTTTGTTTTTTGTTACTGGCAAGCCAAAAATAACATTTTCATTTACACCAAACCAGGCTGCTTTTAAACTGCTAGGAGCTAATTTTTTTGATAATAAGACAATACCAATAGTAACCCCAGTACCAGACATATTTGCAAAAGCTGACATCGTTCCATGAGTAAATAAATGTTCTAATGGTAAATTAAGTAAAGCGGCCTGAATATTTTCGCTTAAAAATAATAATTGAATCGGACCAAGAAAAGCTAATAATAAAGCTGGATGATAACCAAAATAAAAAAGCAGGCAGTAAAGAAAAATGATTAGGATACAAGTGATCGGTAAATCGAATAAAGATAGCCAATCTAAGTTTATTTTGATTTGTAAGGCGATAAAAGTGATTACAATAAAGCTTAATATTAAGATAATCTTTTTAACTGAATCCTCAACAAATTTTGGTAAATCTTTAATAAAATGATAATTAAGCAAATATTTTTCAAAAATATAGTTTAGATAATATAATACTATAGCGATAAGATAGGCACTAATGATGTTGTTTTGTTTAGTGATAATTAAGATGATAAAAGCAAATAGACAATATTCAATTCTATTAGTTAGATAGAAACTTAATACAACTGCTATAAAACAAGGTAGGAGAGTAATAATCAACAAACATATTTTACTAGCAAGTAAAGATGAAGAGAAATTATTTATTAATAGACAAATTGAAGCTAGATTTAAAACTAAAAAAAGAGCAGGAAATGAATTGTTGATAGATTGAATAATATGACTGTTAGTTATTTTTTCGATCTTCATAAAAATCCTCCTTTAAATAAGTATAGTAAATATTTTTATAAAAGTAAAAAGGATTAGTACCATTCCTTCAATTCGTAAAGTGAAAAATTAAAATCGTAATTACAGCAGAACATAAATACTAAAATTATTTTGGTTTTTTAGTATCAGGAGATGTTATGCCTGTGTAACCTAGTTGATGATACAATTTGCTTAACCCTTGTTCCAAGATGGAGGATGTCGAATGAAAATAAGATACTAAAAAATTCATTTAACAAAATTTCAATAAACTTATTATTTACAAACATTCCTCCTTTGTATTTGGGGTAGAGTCAGAGAGCATTATACGATCATTCGGAAAATGCCGGCGGGAAAAGGATTTGCTGATTTAGTATTTATTCCAAGATATGATAAACTAGCAATGATAGTTGAATTGAAATGGGATTAGGATGTTGAAACTGCAATCACGCAAATTAAGAAAAAGAAGTATCCAAAAGCGTTGGAACGATATCAGGATAATTTATTAATTATAGGAATAACTTATAATAGGGAGAGCAAGGAACATATTTGTCATATCGAAAGAATAACAAACAAGAAATGATCAATAATCAAATTAGAAAGGATCCGGTAAAATTATCGGTCCTTTTTGTTAATGATAGTTCATGAAGATGGAAGTTAGCAGCTGATAAAAAGTGCATCGGATAGATAGCAGAAATATTAAAGGATTTTTTGAATAGACAAATAACAAGAGATAATGAGATATTCAAAAAAATAAGGAAATTATGTTTATTTAAGAATAGTGGTGATTACCAATCAACTGGAATTATGAGAAAGACTAAGTTCCACTTTCATCATTTTAAAATGGAATTTAATTTTTTACTTTAGATTTTTGCATTAGCAAATAAAAAATCAGTGCCAGATATTAGATAAAATGGTACAATATATATACAAGGCGGGTGAAGAACATGGGAATTTATTTAAATCCGGGAAATGCTTTATATACAGAAACGTTTAATGATACAATATTTGTAGATAAATCAATGCTGATTAATGAATTAAATCAATGTATAAAAAAAGCGTCAAAAAAATATGTATGTGTATCAAGACCAAGACGTTTTGGAAAAAGCACCGATGCCAATATGCTTGTAGCCTATTATTCAAAGGGTTGTGATTCACATAATATCTTTGATTCCTTAAAAATTAGTCAAACCGAGATGTATTTAAAACATCTTAACAAACATCATGTCATTCATATAAATATGCAGGACTTCTTAAGTATTAGTCATGATATTAATGAAATGCTTGAAATGCTACGAATAATGATTAGTGAAGAACTAGAAAAAGAATTTAAGGTTAGACCAACAATACCAACATTATTCATATATTTTAATAAAATATATAGTGAAACTAATAATGGATTTATCTTTATTATCGATGAATGGGACTGTATTTTTAGAGAATACAAAGAAGATGAAAGTTCACAAAAAGTGTATCTAGATTTTTTACGAAATCTGTTGAAAGATAAACCTTATGTATCACTTGCCTATATGACGGGAATATTGCCAATTAAAAAATATGGGACTCATAGTGCGTTAAATATGTTTAAGGAAATATCGATGTTGAATGCAACACCTTTAGAATCCTTTATGGGCTTTACTGAAGAAGAAGTACATGATTTATGTAAAAAATATAATATGGATTATAATGAAATGCAGCAATGGTATGATGGTTATATGATGTCAAAGGATATCTCTGTCTATAATCATCGTTCTGTTGTTTATGCCCTTATGGATAGAAAATATGAAAACTACTGGACATCAACAGAGACCTATGAAGCTTTGCAGGTTTATATTGATATGAACTTTGATGGCTTGAAGGATAATATCATTCAATTGTTATCTGGAGAGAGCATCAATGTTAATACGAGTAAGTTTCAAAATGATATGACAACATTCAAATCAAAAGATGATGTATTGACACTTTTGATACACTTAGGCTATTTAGGGTATAACAGTTATGATCACACATGTTATATCCCTAACAAGGAAGTATCTACCAGTTTTATTGATTCCATAGAAGATTCTAACTGGCAGGAAACGACAAAGGCATTATTGAATAGTCGAGAACTGCTGGAAGCGACATGGAGAAAAGACGAAAAAGCGGTAGCAAGATATATTGAAGAAGCTCATCTGGATACATCAATATTAACTTATAACAATGAAAATGCCTTAGCATATACATTGTCATTGGCTTATATTACAGCCAGAGATCATTATACGATTATTAGAGAAATGCCAACGGGAAAAGGATTTGCTGATTTAGTATTTATACCAAGATATGATAAACCGGCCATGATAGTTGAATTAAAATGGGATCAGGATGTTAAAACAGCGATTACACAAATCAAAGAGAAGAAATATCCTAAAGCGTTGGATCGATATCAGGATAATCTATTAATTATAGGAATAACTTATAATAGGGAAAGCAAGGAACATATTTGTCATATCGAAAGAATAACAAACAAGAGGAATTAGTAGAAGTTTAAAACTACCCAAAATTATATCGGGTAGTTTTTTTGTTGTTATATGTGTACTTTACGAATTGAAGTACCATTCCTGGTAGCTAATCCAATTCTCGTATGCATTCATATGTTGTAAATGCTGACAAACTTTATCTTGCGACGAATATATTGAGAGTAATTGATTTTTTTGTTTCAACAATTCTTCATTAAAAGTAGGTTTCATTGACAACATTGGACTAGTTTTTTTGTAATATTTTCCAAAATAATATAAACAATTAGTTTTGTTTAATTCTTTGGCAATATTTGTAACAATAGAACTAGTCATTTTATGATGCTGATGACCATATTCACCACTGGGGTTATGAGTTACAATTTTTGAAAATGTCTGTTTTTGTAACAAATAGTTAAGATCGTTTTTAATATTTTTTTGTGAGTTTTTCCAATCGTCCCGTTTACCGTTTGTTTTATCAGGATAGTCAAGAATAATTCCCGTACCCTTAGTTTGTTTAATTACATCATTAAACTCCTTAGCACGAGTTTTATTGTCACCATTAGTTAAACAGATTACTAAATATTTATCCTTGATAAGATGCATACCGCCCCAGATTGTTTCATCATCAGGATGGGCAACGATCATAATGTTTTGATAACTGTTTATATCAATTTGATCGAATAGATCTTGATGAATAGCATTACTATGATTAGTATTGCTACAAGCAGTAAAAAGGATTAAAGATATAATAATAATTAATTTTTTCATGATTTTATTTTAACATAGCAAGTTATTAATGAAATTAAAGGTTTCTAAACAATAATTAAGTATTACTTAATTATTTATAAAGTTAGTTTAACCTGTTTTTAAAAGGATATACTTTAAGATGGTAAGAAAAATTAAATATAAAAAAGTAGTGATTTAAACAAGATAATATGTTATAGTTGGGATTTGTTGAGGTTTAAATTTTTTATTTATGTTATAGATTGGATTAAGTTTTGGTTAAAAAATTTCTAAGTAAAGGTGCATATCATTATCAAAATGATTTTTTTAATGATAAGATAGGATTTGTAATTTTAGGAGGGAACATGATGAGAGTAATAAAAAGAAACGGCCACACTGTTGATTTTGATGCAACAAAAATAGAAAACGCTATTTTAAAAGCAATGAAATGCGGTAGTGGAATTATTGATGAACAATGTGCTAAAGATATTGCAAGAGAAATTGAAGAATGGCATCGTTATAGCGATGGTGATATTTCAATTTATCGTATTGAAGGACAAGTGTTCGAAAAATTAATTGAAAAAGGGCAGATCTTAACTGCTAAAGCTTATGAAGGATATCGAAAAGTTAGAGAGTTTCAACGAGAAACCAACACTATCGATAATGAAATTTATGGCATCGTAAATCAAACTAATAAAGAAGCTATGGAAGAGAATTCTAATAAAGATGCGACCGTTTTAGCTACTCAAAGAGATTTGATTGCTGGTGAGTTTTCAAAAGATTATTGTCGAAGATTGTTATTACCACCAAAAATCGTTCAAGCTCATGATGATGGAATCATTCATTTCCATGATATGGATTACTATATTCAAAAAATGCATAATTGCGACTTAGTTAATTTAAAAGATATGTTCGCTCAAGGTACAGTAATAAATGATAAATTAATTGAAACACCAAAATCATTACAAACTGCTTGTACGGTAGCTACTCAAATAGTCCAACAAGTAGCAAACGGACAATATGGTGGGCAAACAATCTCATTAGCGCACTTATCACCATATGTAAGAATTAGTTATGAAAAACATAAAAAGAACGTTATCAATGAAGGTAAAATGATTGGTATTGATTATAGCGATGAACAAATTGAAAAAATAGCTAAATCTAGATTAAAAGATGAAATCAAAGCTGGTATTCAAACAATTCAATATCAAATCAATACTTTTTCAACAACTAATGGACAAGCACCATTTTTATCTGTCTTTATGTATTTAAAAGAAGAACCCGAATATATTGAAGAAACAGCAATGTTAATTGAAGAAACACTTAGACAACGCTATGTAGGAATGAAAAACCCAGTTGGGGCATATGTAACACCAGCTTTTCCAAAGCTATTATATGTATTAGATGATAATAATGTTCCTCAAGACAGTAAATATCGTTATTTAACTGATTTAGCTGTTAAATGTGTTGCTAAAAGAATGATGCCGGATTTTATTTCAGCTAAAATCATGCGTGAAAATTATGAAGGTCAAGTATTCCCTTGTATGGGGTGCCGTAGCTTTTTATCACCATGGAAAGATGAAAATGGTGAATATAAATGGTATGGACGCTTCAACCAAGGTGTCGTTACTTTAAACTTAGCTGATGCTGGTTTATCTGCAGATCACAATCTTGATAATTTTTGGAAAATTCTTGATGAAAGATTGGAATTATGTAAAGAAGCATTATTATTACGTCATGAAAGCTTAAAAGGAACAATTGCTGATGTAAGTCCGATTCATTGGCGTTATGGAGCTCTTGCAAGATTAAAATCTGGAGAAAAAATTGATAAATTATTAGAAAATGGTTATTCAACTATCTCACTTGGATATATTGGATTATATGAATGTGTTGTTGCTTTAATTGGTCAAACTCATACTTCAAAAGAAGGAAATGAATTAGCAACAAAAATCATGGAACGTTTAAGAGAAGCTTGTGATAGCTGGAAAGAAGAAACTGGTTTAGGTTTTGGTTTATATGGTACTCCAGCTGAATCAACTACTTATACTTTTGCTAGAGCATTGAAAAAACGTTTTGGAATTGTTCCAGGAGTAACTGATAAGGATTACTTAACTAATTCATATCATGTTAATGTTCGTGAACATATTGATGCCTTTAGTAAATTAGAAGTAGAAGCTAAATTCCAGAAATTATCTTCTGGTGGTGCTATCAGTTATGTTGAAGTTACTAACATGTCACAAAATTTAGATGCCTTATCAGCATTGATAGATTATATGTATGAAACAATTCAATATGCTGAAATTAATACAAAATCAGATTATTGTCAAGAATGTGGTTTTGACGGTGAAATTTTATTAGATGAAAATCGTGAATGGTATTGTCCAAACTGTGGCAATAGAAATCACAAAACATTAAACGTTTGTCGTAGAACATGTGGATATCTAGGTGATAACTTCTGGAATCAAGGAAGAACTCAGGAAATTGCAGAACGTTTCGTTCATTTAGATAATCATTTATATGGAGAATAATTGTGAGGTACGCACAAATAAGACAAATTGATATAGCTAATGGCGAAGGTATTCGAGTTTCATTGTATGTTCAAGGGTGTCATCAGCATTGTTTAAACTGCTTTAATCCTGAAACATGGGATTTTTGTGGTGGAAAGGAATTTGATCAACAGATTGCTGATGAGTTAATTAAGCTGATTAATCAGCCCCATATTAATGGTGTTACTATCTTAGGTGGTGAGCCTTTAGAAAAGGAAAATCGCTATGATGTTGCTGATTTATTAAAAAGAATAAAAAAAGAATGTCCTGATCGAACAGTTTGGCTATATTCAGCATTTCTATATGAAAAAATTCAAGAATTTGATGTTTTGATTTTACCTTATATCGATGTTTTGGTTGATGGACCATATGTTGATCATTTAAGTGATCGAAAACTTAGATTTCGTGGTTCATCTAATCAAAGAATTATTGATGTTCAAACTTCGCTTAAACAAAATAAGGTTGTATTGTATCAGCCAAGTCGTTATTATCGATAAGCAGTTTACTTTAAGTAGACTGCTTATTTTAATGAAAAGTTAGCGATAAAATTTTTTTATCTAAGATGGTAAATGATATTTTTTATGATATAATGACTCCTTGAGGTTAATATAATTGAGTTTAAATAGTAACTATTCTTTTTTAATATGAATAAAAATGTGGTAGAATCGACTGTTTTTGGTTGATTAGGATTTAAACTTTGATATAATAGAAACCTAAATTTAGCTTAATTTTGTATCGTATTATTTAAATATGTGCTATACTGTTTTTGTTGAAATTTTTTATTAGGGAGCAGGAAAAATGATCGGATATTATAGTTATACGGTTATTCTTACATATTTATCACTGGTTTTTGCAATGGCAGGAATCCATTTATCATTTAATGGTATGTATCAGTGGGCTTTTATTTGTTTAATAATGTGTGGGATTTGTGACACTTTTGATGGAATGGTAGCACGAAGTAAGAAAAATCGTACAGAAGAGGAAAAACGTTTTGGAATCCAGATAGATTCTTTATGTGATTTAGTTGCTTTTGGAGTTTTCCCGGCAATTTTAGGATATAATGTAGGCTTGAGTTCTATTGGCTGGCTAGCAATTGAAATTTTCTATGTTTTAGCGGCTGTAATTAGATTGGCTTATTTTAATGTTCAAGAGGAAACACGTCAAAAAGAGACAAATGAAAAAAGAAAATATTATCAAGGTTTACCAGTAACAACATCATCATTTATCTTACCGATGGCTTATGCACTTCGCTATGTTGTATTTAGTCTGGATTATCTTTATGGTGCATTGATGTTGATTACCGGAATTTTGTTTATTGTTGATTTTAAAGTTCCAAAAGTGCAATCAAAAGGATTAGCGGCTTTAGGGGTATTAGTAATCGTGGAATTGATTCAAATAATGGTGGTAAAATGATAGTAGTTGATCGTTTAGGAAATATTCAAACTAATGGGGAAAGTCAAAATAATTTTTTAAAGAAACTTTATGGCACATTTCTTGGTAGATGTGCTTTAAAAATTCTTGTTTGCCGGTTTGTAAGTAATTTAGGTGGCTGGTATATGAATTCACGTTTTTCTAAATGGCAAATCAAATCATTTATTGAAAAAAACAATATTGATATGTCACAATTTGAAAATCGTCAATTTACTAGTTATAATGATTTTTTTACAAGAAAAATATTACCAGGCAAAAGACCTTATAGCAAAGATGATAATGTTTTAATTAGCCCAGCAGATGCTAAATTAAGTTGTTATCGTATCGATGATAAGTGTCGTGTTACTATTAAAGATACTAGTTATTTATTAGAAGAATTATTAGAAGATAAAGAATTAGCTAATGAATATTTAAACGGTTATTGGCTTGTATTTAGATTGACAGTTGACGATTATCATCGTTATCATTATATTGATGATGGTAAAATTATTGGAAATAAATTTATTAACGGGAAATTTCATACCGTTAATCCAATTGCTAATGATTATTATCCTATTTATAAACAAAATACTCGTAGTTACACAGTTATTGAATCAAAAAAATTTGGTAAAATGGTTCAAATGGAAGTTGGAGCTATGATGGTTGGTAGAATTGTTAATTATCCTAAAAAACAATGTTATCGTGGTGAAGAAAAAGGATATTTTGAATTTGGTGGTTCAACTGTAGTTATATTGTTAAAAGAAAATCAAGCAATTATTGATGAGGATATTGTTAAAAATACTATTAATGACAAAGAAACAGTAGTAAAATTAGGAGAGAGTATAGGTAAGAAGTAATGAAGGAGGCCAAATAATGACAAGAATAATTGCAATTACAAATCAAAAGGGGGGCGTTGGTAAGACAACAACGAGTATTAATTTAGCTGCAGCTTTGGCAAATACTAAATATCGTGTTCTTCTTATTGATATGGACCCTCAGGCAAATGCAACTCAAGGGATTGGAATTGATCGTGATAATATTGAATTATCAACTTATAATATAATTGTTGAAGAATGTGATATGAAAGATGTCATTGTTCCTTCATATATTGCTAACCTTGATGTAGCACCGGCGAGTATTGATTTGGCTGGTGCAGATTTAGAATTGGCTAATGTAAAATCGGGGCGTGAACAACGATTAAGAAACGCTCTTAATAAAGTAAAGAAAAATTATGATTATGTAATCATTGATTGTCCACCGGCACTAGGGTTATTAAATACTAATGCATTAACAGCATGTGATTCGGTATTGATCCCAGTTCAATGCGAATATTATGCTTTGGAAGGTTTAACACAATTATTAAATACAGTATTATTAACACAAAGTGTGTTTAATCCTAAGCTTACAATTGAAGGGATCCTTTTAACAATGTTAGATCAACGAACTAATTTAGGGGTTGAAGTTTCTCAAGAAGTAAGAAAGTATTTTAAAGAAAAAGTATATAAAACTGTTATACCTAGAAATATTAAATTATCTGAAGCGCCATCTGAGGGATTAGCTATCTTTGATTATGATAATAATTCTGAAGGAGCCCGTTCTTATCGAGAATTTGCAAAAGAGGTGTGTAAACGAAATGCCAAATAATACAACAAAAAAGACTAAAAAAACTACAAATACAAATACAAATTCTAAAAACAAGCGTTTAGGTAAAGGGTTAGATGCTATATTTGGTGGCGATATTACAACTTTAATTGATGATATTGAAAATAATACTCCTGCAAGTAAACAGGTGTTAGTATCGTTAGATGAAATTCGTCCTAATCCATATCAACCAAGAAAATTATTCGATGAAGAAAAGCTTCAAGAATTAGCGGTTTCAATTAAAGAACATGGGGTTTTTCAACCGGTTATTTTAAAAAGTTCTATTCAAGGATATGAAATCGTTGCTGGTGAAAGACGATGTCGTGCGGCGAGAATAGCTGGATTAACAGAAATCCCTGCAATTATTGTTGATTTTACTGATCAGCAAATGATGGAAATTGCTTTGTTGGAAAATATTCAAAGAGAAGACTTAAATTCAATTGAAGAAGCTCGTGCTTATCAACAAATGATGGAAAGACTAGAGCTTACTCAAGAAGAATTAGGTAAGAGAATTGGGAAATCTAGAAGTTATATTGCTAATACTCTTAGATTATTACAATTACCAGATAAAATTCAAAACTACGTTCTTGAAGGTAAAATTACAATGGGGCATGCTCGTTGTTTAATTACGTTATCAAAAGAAAAAGCTGAGAGTATTGCTGATAGATGTATTAATGAAAATTTATCTGTTCGTGATGTTGAAAATATTGTAAAGGGAATTGAATTAGGAAAAACTCGTAAAAATCAACCTAAAGTTGAAAAACCTAAAGAGTATAAATATGTTGAAGATTTATTGCGTAAAAAATTTAGAACAAAAATTAAAGTTGATGATAAAGCTTTAACAATTAAATATACTGATATCAAAGATTTAAATCGAATCTTAGAATTAATGGGTGTTATTGAAGAGAGTTAATATTGGCTAAAACGTGTATCAAATTGGTACACGTTTTAATGTTATAAAATTATTGATTTATTGTATTGCTATTATTAATTAAACTGATTAATAAAGATAAAAAATTTAATAAAAAAAGAAAAAGTTGAAAGAATATTTTAGGACTAAATAAAACATGCTCTTTTATTTATTGAACGTGTTTCTATAACTAGATTTAAATACATAATATATGTCTAAAGATGTATTATTTATTTTTTATAATAATTTATGCTTTGTATTTTTACGAATATTATTACTCCTTTTGAATAATAATATTATTGATCCTAAGTTACCCGCGTGGGCTTAGGACTTTATATTTTTTTAATAAGATTCCAATTTTTAGATAATCCCATTTGATTATATATTTCAGATATTGGTATTGTTTTCAATTTTTAGATAGACTTGTTAATCTACCACTAATTTTATTAAACATGGTATTAAATTCTTCAGGAGGTAATAAAATTTTTGGATATGATTAGGACTGAAAATATATTATTTTTACCACAAATGTGTTGATTCTTATCATTTTTAGGTATTTGTAAATTTTCATGGTAGGGAGTGTTTGAAATCAATTTTTTGCACTTGGCATTATAAATTCTATCATCATGCGCACATAGGTTTCTAAAATAAGCAAGGACTTCAATATATGATGATAAATCTTGTTCCATTATATCCCAATGTTGTGAAACTTCGATACGTTCTTTTTGTTTCATAAGTTTATAAAAGGTAGATAGTCTTGAAAAAGATATGGTGTTAACTAATACCCATAAAGGAACATAACCATGCTTTACTACATAGTGATTTATATAGTCCTTTTTTAAAGTGGCTTGTGCAAGATCCATTTGAATCTTAGAAATTAACTCATTGATATGTTTAGCTCTGTTGCTTACTTTAATTTTTGATGCAGCATCATATTTTATATAATCAAAATTAGAATATCGCATTTAATTTTCAACACCGTGATATTTAGAAAATACATATGAAATTAAGGTCCTCAATGTATTTTCGATTTGTAAAGTGTATTTAAAAATTATAGAACACAATTCTCTATCAAAGCAATATAGTGCGTATAACTCATCGAAAGTAGTACCATTTATAAAATTTTCGTTATTATTTTCATCTCTGCAACAAAATAACTCCTTATAGCCATTTATCACGTTATAATAATTGTGAATGGTCAAAATTTCTTTTGCCATGCTTTCATCATTTATAATCAAATTTCGATTTTTTAAAATTTCAATTTGTTGTTCAAATGTTTTATATTCTCTTATCATAAATATTCTCTTAAAAAATAAAAGTCTCGAGCCCCAACGGGTAACTCGAGATTTTTCGTACTCAAGTAATATACCATTAATTGGGGCAATGTCAATAGTTCAATATGAAGTAATCTATATTTTACTAAACGATTAGTTTTGTTTCTGAAGTCTTGAATCAATTATTATATTTTATGTTTTTGATATGATAAAAAATAGATTTTATGAGGTTAAAAATGAATTATTTTGATATAAAGGAAGTTAATTAGAAATATACGTAAATAAATGAAAGGATAAATATTATTTTCTATTTATAATATAAGTAAGTACCAAGATGGTTGTATTTAAATGATTAATAAAATGATAGCATAAATTTTGCATGGTTACAAATCGTTTATCAATATGATGTATTTTTAGGTGTTTAATGTATTTAAAATATATTTATTTTTAAATAGTTGTTTTCTTATTATACAGATTAGACAAAATTACTGGTTTAATCTTTTTCTTTATTTTAAATTTTTGTAGTAATTCTTGATAGAAAATAAACATAGTTTATAATTAATATATAGAGTTAGGGGAGAAAAAAACAATGATTAAAGGAGTTATTTTTGATTTTGATGGTGTAATTGTTGATAGTGAATATATTTCATATGAATGTTATCGTGATTTTTTAAAAACTTATAATATTATTTTTACAAAAGAGGACTATATAAAATATTGCCCAGGAAAACAATTAATCACAACGATGAATTTCTTTAAAGAATTTTATGATTTAGATATTGATATTGATCAGGCTTGTCAGTATTTTAGAAATAGAGAGCAATACTATCTAGATAAAGATGGTGTACCATTAAAAAAGGAGTTAAAGAATTATTAGATTATCTTGTTAGTAAAAAAATTGCTATCTGTTTGGCCACTTCTAGTGTAGAAAAGCGTGCAATAACAATTTTAGATAATTATCAATTAACAAAATATTTTGATGCTTTTGTTTTTGGGGACGAAGTAAAACGAGGGAAACCATTTCCAGATGTGTTTTTAAAGGCTTGTAAAAAAATTAATGTTCAAAAAAATGAGGCAATAGTAATTGAAGATAGTGAAGCTGGGATCGAGGCAGGTTACAATGCAAAAATTAGAGTGATTTGTATACCAGATATGAAATATCCTGATGATAAATATCAGTTAATGACTTGTAACATTTATAGAGATTTAACAAATATAATAAAATATATTGAAACGGTGGGATAATAATGGATGAATTTTTAAGAGAAATAAATGCTGCTATTTTTTGGCAGTATATTAGAAATTATCAATATGAAAATAATATGCAGGTTACAGTCACTAATGAAACAATTATTATTAAAACAGCATATAGTTATAGTGAAATCAATGCTTATGATCAGCAAATATTTGAATTTAAAGTATCAAATACATATAGTCATGAAGATGAATTTTATTTGCATTTTCAAATGAAAAATATGAAACATGCCCTCGAATTATTTGAGGAGATGTTAGAAATTATCGGAACATTAGTAAATAAACCAAAAACTAAAGTATTATTGTGTTGTAGTGGCGGTTTAACTACTGGTTTTTTTGCAATGAAATTAAATGAAAGTGTTAAAATATTGCAAAAAGATTATTTATTCGAAGCAGTGGCTTTTGATCAGTTATCGACAGTTGCTAAAGATTATGATGTTATTTTATTAGCGCCACAAATTTCTTACCAGCATGCCACCGTTCAAGAACAGTTTCCTAATAAAATAGTTTTAAAAATACCAACTCGAGTTTTTGCAAAATATGATACTAGTAAAATGTTAAATTTGATTGAAAAAACACAGATTAAAGAATATAGAAAAAAACATGAAGTTTTAACGTTAGGTGAAATTACTCGTAAACATGGTGAAATCCTTACTTTGGCTTTAATTAGAAATAGTGTTCGAATTCATATTGGATATCGTTTGTTTGGCCGGGATAATGAAATACTAGAAGATGGTGAAATAATTAAAACTTATCTGACAGTTGATGATATCTGTGATGTTATCGACACAATGATGTTAAAACATAAGCACATTGACGCAATTGCAATTGCTACCCCAGGAATTATAAATAATGGAATTGTTGATACTATGAAAATAGAAGGGATGGTTGATGGTACTGATATTAAAGATGCTTTAAATAAACATTATCGCCAAAAAATAATTCTTTGCAATGATGTTAACTCAGTCGCTGTAGGGTATCACGCTTGTCAAAATAATTATCATAATATTTCAGTAATATTTCAACCAGTTGGAACTAATGCAGGGATAGGAAATATTATTAATGATCAGTTACACGTTGGTAATAACTCATTAAGTGGTGAAGTGCAGTTTATGCCATTAAAGTTATCAAAAAGTCGTTTTGAACTTAATAAAACCGCTGAAGGAACAATTGAACTTTTAACCCAGGAAGTACTTTTATGTATTGTTACAGTTGCTCCTGAGTTAATAGTTATTTGTAATGTTCTTTTTGATTTAGATGAATTAAAAAATGAATTGCTTAAATATTTACCAAAAGATTATTGTCCTAAAATAACAAAAATAGACTATTTGCAAGATTATAGTTTTATTGGAAGTTTTATCTTGGCGATTCGCGAGTGTGGCGATGACAAATAATATATCGAATGAAGGTAGCAAATCACTAACATGCTGATTACTACCTTTTTTGTTTATGAAAAATATTTTCTTAATAAATATTAATATAGCTAAGTTGCATATACAGTTGGTGTTAGTTACTTTATAATAGAAATAGGAGGGAATTTTTATGATCGAAGTAATTGATTTATGTAAAAGATATAATAGTTTTAAAGCAGCAGATAATGTTAGTATAGTTGCCAAGCCGGGGAAAATAACTATTTTACTTGGACCTAATGGGGCTGGTAAGTCAACTACGATAAAAAGTATTGCTAATTTATTAGAATTTGATGGGAAAATAAAAATTTGTGGATACTATAACGATACTGTTGAAGCAAAAAGGTGTTTTGGCTATGTTCCAGAAACACCAGTTTTATACGATGTTTTAACAGTTAAAGAACACATTGATTTTATTGGTAATGCTTACCGAATTAATAATTATCAAAAAATAGCGGATTATTATTTAGATTTGTTTAAATTAAGTGAAAAAAAGAATCGTTTAGCTAAAGAGTTATCTAAAGGAATGAAGCAAAAATTAAGTATGCTATTAGCATTGATGATTAAACCCCAAGCTTTATTAGTGGATGAACCAATGGTAGGATTAGATCCTGCAAGTATTGAAACTGTATTAGAAATATTTAAAACACTCAAAGAACAAGGTTGTGCCATTTTGATTAGCACTCATATTATTGATATTATCAACGATATTTATGATGAAGCTTATATTATGGATAAAGGAAAAATTATTAATCATGTTTGTAAAGAAAATTTACATGATGAAACGCTAAAAGAATATTTCTTTGAAGCAACAGATGGTAAACAAGATGAAACCGTTAATTAAATTGAAAATATTAAAAACTAAAGGTTCTATTCGTGAGTTGTTTGAAAATAAAGCGGCTGGTATTATTATTATATTCACTGGATTAATTTATTTATTAGGATTAGGGACAATGATTGGAAATACTAGTGCATCAATGCAAAATAATCCTTTAGTAAATATTATGATTTTAATCTACATTGGTTTTTTAGCTATTTTGATTTTTTCAACTTTTATGTCATCTAGAAAAGCATTATTTTTTGGTGAAGATGCCTTTTATCTATTTACTGGACCATTTACTAAAACGCAAATCATGACCTATTTAACTTTTCAAAATTTATCTCAATCATTGTATTTAACTTTGATTTGTTTTATGATATTTGTTTTCTTTTCAACGATTGTAACTGTAAGTTTAGGGTTTATGATTTTAACAGCAGTTGTTTCTATGATAGCATTTTTTTGCTTTTTGATATTAAGTGATTATTTATATGTATTATCAATTGGTGATCGTAAATATCGTAAATATTCTAAAATCATCCCAGCAATAATAATAATTCTAGTCCTAGTGGTAGTGGGGCTGGTATATTTACAAACAGGTGATTATAATAATTTATTACTTAATTTGATTAAATCAGATTTATTTTATGTCATTCCAATATTTGGCTGGATCAGATTAATTTTAGTGTCATTTATTGAACAGAATTTTTTAATCACTTTACTAACTTTCTTGTTACTTTTAATTACAACAGTTTTGATTTATTATGCATTTATCAAATATCAAGGTGACTTTTATGAACAAGCCTTACAAGATGGTTTCGAATATCCTAAAGTAATGAAAGCTGCTAAAGAAGGAAATCAAAGATCAATCAGTAATCAAAAAGTAAAAACCAAAATTACTGGTAAATTTAAACAAGGTGCCTGGGCTATCTTGTCAAAAAACTTCTTAATTATGAGAAAAGGAAATGAATTGATCAATAAAAATGATATTGTTACTTTAGGTATATATATTGCAATTACGATATTTTTAAAAGCTGATTTAGAATTATTTATATACTGGGTTATACTTTGGGTATTTACAGCGATTCGACAGTCTGAATTAGCTAGAGATATGAAAAACTATCAAATTTATTTAATTCCTGAAAATCCTTTTAAAAAGCTTCTTGCCGTAACAATACCAACATTTATTAAAGTGTTTGTTTATGCGTTTTTTGCCTTTTTAATAGTTGGCATTTATTACCATCATGGGTTAGGTGTTATAATAACATATTTTATGACTATTTTAGGATATACAGGAATTATCATTAGTGGAACTATCTTATCACTTAAGTTTTTTAAAAATCTTTCTTCAAGTTTTTTTGAGACTATCATGACGATAATTTTGATGATGATAGCAGCAATTCCTAGTACTATAATTTTAGCATTTGTGGTTACTAGTATAGATTCGCAAGTATTGTTAGTACTTGGAAGTTATGTTAGTTTAATTGTGAATTTAGTAATTAGTTTATTAATACTTTATTATTGTCGTGATATGATGAACGGCTGGGAATTGAATGATAAATAATCTTAATAGATAAACTAAAGACTTGTTGGGTTGATTACTATCTAACAAGTCTTAAATATTATTATAATTATAGTTGTTGATGTATTATAAAAAGCTAGATATAATTAATTATCTATAGGAGGAGTTTTATGCATTTTAAAAATGTTAAGGGAATTTTGTCTTCGACAAATGGCATGAATTTATATCGCGGTTGTTTGCATGGCTGCATATATTGTGATTCAAGAAGTGAGTGTTACTGTATGGATCATGATTTTGAGGATGTTGAAGTTAAGGCAAATGCCCTTGAATTATTGGAAAATAATCTTAAAAGAAAACGTTCAAAATGTATGTTGGCTACCGGATCGATGAGTGATCCTTATATTCCTCTTGAAAATGAATTAAAACATGTTCGAAAAGCATTGGAGTTAGCTTATAAATATGGTTTTGGTTTTACTCTAATAACAAAATCAAATCGCGTATTAAGAGATTTGGATTTATTGACAGCGATTAATAATAAAACCAAATGTGTAGTACAAATGACATTGACAACTTGTGATG
This sequence comes from Erysipelatoclostridium sp. An15, assembly GCF_002160675.1. NCBI lineage: Bacteria > Bacillati > Bacillota > Erysipelotrichia > Erysipelotrichales > Coprobacillaceae > Thomasclavelia > Erysipelatoclostridium sp. An15. The sequence continues at coordinate 78,348 of NZ_NFLA01000002.1, read as the reverse complement.
AAAATTTATGTAAAAAAATCGAACCCAATGTAAGTACAACTAAAGAGCGAGTTGCAGTGTTAAAAAAATTGCATGAAGCAGGCATTCCGACGGTTGTTTGGCTTTGTCCAATTTTACCATTTATTAATGATACTAAAGAAAATATCAAAGGGATCTTAGATTACTGCATTGAAGCTAAAGTCTATGGCATAATTTGTTTTGGCATGGGAGTTACTCTTCGCAAAGGAAACCGAGAATATTTTTATCAACAGTTAGACCACTTATTTCCTGGTATGAAAGAAAAATATATTAAGACCTATGGGGTGAAATACCAGCTAAATAGCCCTAATAACAATGAATTAATGCAATTATTTCATCAAACGTGTCAGGCTAATGGCATAGTTCATGATAATAATCAAATATTTGATTATTTAAAAAAATATGAAAATAAGCATGAAAATATTCAATTAAGTTTGTTTGATGATATCGAATAAAGAACTTTATTTATGAAGTTCTTTTAATTAACAACAATAACATTAATTTTATGCTTTTTACATAATGTTAATAAATTCTCAGGGAGTTCTTGATCTACAATTACGATATCAATATCTTCATAAGAATATACTAAATAATAATTGATTTCATTGAATTTAGTATGATCCATTAATAATACTGTTAAATCAGAACATTTTTGAAATGCTTGTTTTGTTGCAATATCACGTTTAGTCTTTGTTGATACTCCGTTACTATTAAAACCGCTAGCAGAGACAAACAAGATTTCAGCATGTCTTTTAGCTATATAATTAGCAGCATCATTACCGAAAATACTCCCATGTTTATAATTATAAGTGCCACATACCACTTCAACATGATTAGTTTCATCTTTTGATAAGATTTGAGCAATTGAGACATTATTTGTTAAAACGTTCAAATCTTTTTTATTGGCAAGTTCTTGAGCAAGCCAAAGAGTTGTTGAACTAGAATCAATAAAAATATTCATACCATTATCAACTAGCAAGGCGGCTTTTTTTGCTATTTTGATTTTTTCTTCACTGTTCCAATTAGTTCGATAGTCAATAGAAGTAATCATGTGGTCTTGACTAATAAAAGAAGCACCACCATGAGTTCTTTTAAGAAAACCATTTTTTTCTAATTCGTTAAGATCACGTCTAATAGTAGCTAAGCTAACATATAGTTTTTTTGATAACTCTTCTACAGAAATATATCCTTTGTTATTTAAGGTCTCTAAAATTGCATCTTGTCTTTCCTTAGGAATCATATTTTTCTCCTTTTGATTGTTTTCAATCATATTATAGGCTTAAATATGTTTGTTTTTCGATATTATCGCCAAATATTGAAAGAAAAAAAGCAAATCGTATAATTATTAGTGTAAAAAGATAGCGATGGAGGTTATAAAATGATAAAAGGTGTTATTTTTGATTTTGATGGAGTAATTGTTGATAGTGAGTATATTTCGTATGAATGTTATCGAGATTTTCTTGAAAATTATAATATAAGTTTTTCTAAAGATGATTATATTGAACATTGTCCTGGTAAAACATTGGTGACAACAATGAATTTTTTTAAAAAACATTATAATCTTGAATATGATATTGATAATGCATGTGCTTTTTTTCGAGAAAGAGAACAATATTATGTTGATAAAGATGGAGTAGCTTTAAAAGCGGGTATAAAAGATTTAATGAATTACTTAAAAAATAAAGATATTTATATTTGTTTAGCTACTTCTAGTGTTAAAAAAAGAGCTTTAACAATTTTAAATGAACATAAGTTGACAGGTTATTTTGATGATTTTGTTTTTGGTGATGAAGTTGAAAGAAGTAAACCATTTCCTGATGTTTTTTTAACTGCTTGTAAAAAAATTAGTATAAATCCCGAGGATGCTCTTGTTATTGAAGATAGTGAAGCTGGAATCGAAGCGGCTCATAATGCAAAAATAAGTGTTATTTGTATACCAGATATGAAACAGCCTGATCATGAACATTGTTTATTAGCTACAAAGATTTATCCTGATTTATCTTGTGTCAAAGATTATATTGAACAGGTCAATGGAAATGGATGAGTTTTTAAAAGAAATTAATGCTGATATTTTTTGGAAATACATTAAAGCCTATGATTTTAATGAAAATATGCAAGTTAAAGTCGAAGATAAATCGGTAATTATTAAAACGGCGTATAGTCATAGTCAAATTAATTACTATAATATGCAGCTTTTTGAATTTAAAGTGTCTAATACATATTTGCACACTGATGAATTTTATCTACATTTTCAAATGAAAAATATGAAACATGCTTTAGAATTATTTAATGAAATGTTAGAAATAATTCAAACTCTTGTAAATCGACCACAAGTAAAAATATTACTTAGTTGTAGTGGTGGATTAACGACTGGTTTTTTTGCCATGAAATTAAATGAGTGTGCTAAACTTTTTGATAAAGACTTTAAATTTGAAGCAGTTGCTTTTAATAAATTAATAGAGGCAGCAGAGAATTATGATATTATTTTATTGGCACCACAGATTTCATATCAACATGCTTCACTTCAAGAACAACTGCCTAATAAAATAGTATTAAAGATCCCTACACAGGTTTTTGCGAAATATGATGTAAGCAAAATGATTGATTTAATTGAAAAAGTTCAAGTTGCCGAGTATAAAAAAGAACATGAAGTTTTAACATTAGGGGAAATTACTTGTAACCATGGTGAAATATTAACTTTAGTATTGATTAGAAATAGTCTTAGAGTTCATATTGGATATCGTTTATTTGACCGAAATAATAAGGTTCTTGAAGATGGAGAAATAATAAAGAATCATGTTATTATTGAAGATATTTTTGATATTGTCGATACGATGACACTTAAACATACTCATATTGATATTATCTCTATAGCAACGCCAGGAATAATCAATGATGGAATTGTAGATGTTATGAAACTTTCAGGTATGATTGATGGAATTGATCTAAAAAAGGCTTTTGGAAAAAGATATCGCCAAAAGATTATCTTATGTAATGATGTAAATGCTGCAGCTGTAGGGTACCATGCTTGTCAAAATAACTACCATAATATTTCTGTTATTTTTCAACCGGTTAGCACTAATGCTGGAATGGGACATATAGTTAATGATCGACTGCTTGTTGGTAGTCATTCATTAAGTGGTGAGGTACAATTTATGCCGCTAAAGTTATCAAAAAGCCGTTTTGAACTTAATAAAACTGTTAAAGGGACAATTGAACTTTTAGTACATGAGGTTCTTTTGTGTATAGTTACAATAGCTCCTGAATTAGTAGTTATATGTAATTCTCTTTTAGATTTGGATAAGTTAAAAAATGAATTGATTAAATATTTACCTAAAGATTATTGTCCAAAAATAGTCCGGATTGATTATTTACAAGATTATTGTTTTATTGGCAGTTTCATTCTAGCGATAAGAGAATGTAATTAATTATTTTTGATATAATGTTTAAAATTGATGACTTAGAATAACAGTCTGATAAAATCCTCTAGATAAGTAAAATTCGATTAGTATCTATATTATATATTAATTTTGTTTCATCTCATGAAATAAACAGGCAAAAAAAATTTGAAATGCTAAGATATATAAGGATAGAAAATAAGGAGGTCAAATAATATGACAAGAAAATTTCCTGATGGATTTTTATGGGGAGGAGCTACTGCTGCTAATCAAGTAGAAGGTGGCTGGAAAGAAGGCGGAAAAGGAATTTCAGTATCAGATTGTGCTCGTTCGCATTTAGATGTTGATGTTCAAGATTACGCTAAACAAAATGAAATTACTAGTAAGGATATTGAAGAAGCATTAGCTACTGATGATGAATCTTTATATCCAAAACGTCATGGTAGTGATTTTTATCATCATTATAAAGAAGATATTGCAATGTTTGCCCAAATGGGCTTTAAGGTATTTAGATTGTCAATTGCCTGGTCAAGAATTTTTCCTAATGGTGACGATGAAATGCCCAATGAAGAAGGTTTAAAATTTTATGATAATGTATTTGATGAATGTTTAAAATATGGAATCGAACCATTAGTTACAATGTCACATTATGAACCACCACTTAATTTAGTATTGAAATATAATGGCTGGTATAATCGTAAATTAGTTGGATTTTTTGAAAAATTTGTTAAAACAATCTGTACTCGTTACAAAGATAAAGTTAAATATTGGCTAACATTTAATGAAGTCGACAGTATGATTCGTCATCCTTATACAACAGGTGGCTTAGTAAGAGACCGTTTTCCAGAAGATGTGAATTGGAATCAGATTATTTTCCAATCAATGCATCATCAATTTGTAGCTAGTGCCCTTGCAACAAAGATATGTCATGAAATAATTCCTGGTTCAATGGTTGGATGTATGTTGACAAAATTAACTTATTATCCATATTCATGTAAGCCAGAAGATGTATTGCAAGCCCAACAAGATATGCGTAGTACTTATTGTTATAGTGATACTCAAGTATTTGGAGAATATCCAGCGTATTTATTAGCTAAATTTAAAAACGAAGGGGTCGAAATTGTTAAGGAACCTGGTGATGATGAAATCATGAAAAAATATCCAGTTGATTTCGTGTCATTTAGTTATTATTCAAGCAGTTGTGTTGCTAAAGATGATCAGGGTTTAAAGAAAACAGCAGCTAATACAATGACCGCAATTAAAAACCCCTATATTCCAACTAGTGATTGGGGTTGGCAAATTGATCCAATTGGTTTAAGAATTTCAATGGTTGATTTATATGACCGTTATCGTAAACCGCTATTTATTGTTGAAAATGGTTTAGGAGCTAAAGATGAAGTACTACCTGATGGTACAATTGATGATCAATATCGAATTGATTATTTTGATGCTCATTTTAGAGAAATGTTAAATGCTATTGAAATAGATGGAGTTGAATGTTTAGGATATACGTCTTGGGGATGTATTGATTTGGTATCAGAATCAACTAAACAAATGTCTAAACGTTATGGCTTCATTTATGTTGACGTGGATGATTATGGAAATGGTACCTATAAACGAATTCCTAAAAAAAGTTTTTACTGGTATAAAAAAGTTATTGAGACAAATGGTGCTTGTTTGTTTGAAGATTAGAATATCCTTAGGGGTATTCTTTTTTTGTTGATATTTGCTTATTGATGGTTAATTGATGGTTAATTGATGATAGGAATTGATTGTGATATAATCTTTTAAACTATTATAAAGACTATCGTTATAGTTTAAGGAGGACGAAAATGAATAGTGGCCGAATAAAAATGATGACGCAAGGAGCGATGTTAGCGTCGCTATTTGGTGTATTAGGAATTATTAATATGTATACAGGGAGTTTATTTGATGTTCTTTTTACCTATGTAATGGTAGTTATTTTAACTTATTATACGTATATTTATGATTATCAAGCTGGGTTGATTGTCTTGATAACGACATTTTTTGTTTTGTTTTTAGCTGGTGAATTGTTTTTTACTTTTTTTACAAGTTGTACTTTGTTGATGGGAATTTTTTATGGTTATTGTTTAAAACATCAAAAAAGTATTAATTTTAGTAAATATGGTTTAATTTTTATATCAGCTATAAAAAATATAGTTGTTTTTTTTATTCTTAGTGGTCTGCTTGGAATTGATGTTATCAAAGAAGGGCTAGAAATTTATCAAGGAATTATTAATGTGATACCTTTTTTACAGGGAATATTAAACCCGATAGTTATGTTTGTAGTTTTATGGATTTTAATGATTATTTGTGAATCCTACATTATTAGGGTGTATTCTGGGTTATTGATAGTTAAAATGATGAAAAGAAAATAAAATTCATGTATAATGATATTACTAATAAGGTGGTGGGTTTAGTGACTGTAAAGATGACAAGATTAAAAAATTTTGTAGAAATACTTTTGGTAATTGAAGGTTTTTTTGCATTATTTTTATATGTTTTTGTATCAAATAACTTCTTGCTCTTTTTGATTTATGTTTGGATTAAAAATTTAATAGTTTTTGGATTCATTATTTATGCAACAAGTATTCATAGTGAAAATAATTTAAGTGTTAGTGAGGCGTTAAATGATGAGGCTAAGAATGCATTTATTTTTGGTGGTATTGGTTTAATACAATATGATGAAAATCGTAATATTACATGGATCAGTGATTTATTTATTGAATTGCAATTAAATATTGTTGGTAAAAAATTATTGGAATGGCAACCACTTTTAGCTTCGTTGTTTGAAGATGATGATATAAAAGTTATTGATATAAATTCAAGAAAATATGAGGTATATAATAGTAAGGAAAAAAGGCTGCTATATTTAAAAGATGTTACTGATTATATTACTATTAGTAAAGAATATACTGATCAGCAAATTGCTGTTGCCTATATCACTGTTGATAATTATGAAGAATCTATTGAACAGGCTGATGAACAAACATCGGCATCAATTCAATCAACAACTAGGCAAATAATACTTGATTGGGCTAAAGAAAATGGTGTTGTTTTGAAACGTTATAAAAGTGATGGGTATATTGCAATATTTAATGAAAGAACTTATCGCAAACAGGTAGAAGATAAATTTAGAATTTTGGACGGTTTTAAAAAACAGGCTGAACAGTTAGGTCAAGTAATGACTCTTTCAATTGGAATTGGTCGTGGTAGTAATATATTAAGAGAGTTAGATCAAATGGCTTTTTCAGCACTTTCTCTTTCTTATTCACGTGGTGGCGATCAAGTAACTGTTAAATCTAGCGATGAACCAATCCGTTATTTTGGTGGAAATAGTGAAAGTTATGAAAAATCAAATAAAATTCGGGCTCGAGTTATTGCTCAAACTTTAGCTGGATTAATTAAGCAGGCTGATAATGTATTTATTATGGGACATAAACAATCAGACTTTGATTCATTTGGGGCTTCGATTGGAATGTATGCATTAGCTAAAGCTTATGATAAAGAAACTAGAATAATTATTGACTATGATTCTTTAGAAGAAAAAACTGGTGCTGTTGCTAAAAGCTTACAAAATGTTGAAAAATATCGAGGTGTATTTATTTTGCCACAGCGAGTACACGATTTTATTCATGAAAAGAGTCTATTGATATGTGTTGATAATCATAAACCATCGCTGGCAATTGATAGTGATGTTTTAGATTTGATTCAAAATAAAGTTGTTATCGACCATCACCGTCGTGGTGAAGAATTTATCGATTTGCCACTACTTACATATTTGGAACCATCAGCGTCTTCAACAGTTGAGTTAATTGTTGAATTGTTTGACTATCAAAAAGAAACAGTTCCTGTAACTGAACGTGAAGCAACGATTATGTATACTGGAATGTTAATTGATACTAATTATTTTAAAACACGTGTTGGAACAAGAACTTTCCAGGCAGCTGCTCGTTTAAAAGAAATGCAAGCTAATGTTAGTCAGGCTTATAAATATCTAGAAGATGATTATGATACTACAGTGACAAAATTATCGATCACCCAAACTGCATATCGCTATGGGCAAAATATCTTGATTGCATATGGAAGACAAGATAAAATATATAGTCGTACTTTATTGGCTAAAGCTGGTAATGAGTTGCTTGGTATTAGTGGTATCAAAGCAGTCTTTATTGTAGGTCGAACGGCGAAAGAAGAAGTTTCTATTAGTGCTCGTAGTAGTACTGATATAAATGTTCAGCTAATAATGGAAAAAATGGGTGGCGGAGGTCATTTTTCAATGGCAGCCTGCCAATTAAAATATGAAGATATTACAATTGTAATTAATTTATTAGAAGAAGCAATTAATGAATATTTAGATGAAAGGACGAATGATTAATGAAAGTTATTTTATTACAAGATGTTAGAAAGTTAGGAAAAAAAGGTGATATTGTAAAAGTTGCTGATGGATATGGTCAAAATTATTTGATTAAAAATAAATTAGCAGTATTAGAAACTAATGCAACTCGTAAAGTTGTTGAAAATGAAAAACAATTAGCACACGAAGAAGATTTAAAAAGACAAGATGACGCTAAACAATTAGCAAAAAGATTAGAAGATATAACATTAGAATTTTCTTTAAAATCAGGTAAAGATGGTAAGACTTTTGGTAGTGTTTCAACAAAACAGATTGTTGAGCAACTACGGGAAAAATATGATATTAAAATTGATAAAAGAAAATTCATCGATGCTCATCCAATTGGAGCATTAGGATACACAAAATTAAAAGTTGATTTATATAAAGGTATCATTGCAACAATTACTGTTCATTTAAAAGAACAATAGGAGAAAAATATGGCTGGTCGTGAATATCCTCATGATATTGTAGCAGAAAGATCGCTACTAGGAGTAATGCTGATTTCTAAAGATAAGTGTATTAATATTTTAAATAAAGCAGTTGAAGAGGACTTTTATGAAGATAGTCATCGAGCAATTTTTAAAGCTATGGCCGCTTTAAATGATGCGGGAACAGCTGTTGATGTTACTACTGTGACATCTTATTTATTAGATCATGGCTTACTTGAAAAAAGTGGTGGTGTCGATTATTTATTACGTTTAAGTGAATCGGTTCCTACCGTGTCTCATAGTGATCATTATTTAAAAATTTTGCATAATAAAGCAACGTTACGAAAAATAATTCGAGAAACAACTAGAATTGCTGAAGAAGCTTATGGTGACGTTGATGATATTGATGAATTTATCGATGATACTGAAAAAACAATTTTAAAAGTTACTCAAGAACGTAGTGCCGGGGAATTTAGAGATATTCGCGGTGTAATTAGAAGTGTCACTGATCGTTTGAATTTATTACAAAAAATTGATGGTAATATTTCAGGGGTTAAATCTGGTTTTAGAGACTTGGATAAAATAACCTCAGGATTTCAAAAAGGTGATTTGATAATTTTAGCAGCTCGTCCTGCAATGGGAAAAACAGCTTTTGCTTTAAATATTGCCCATAATGCTGCATTTAAATCAGAAGAACCAGTAGCAATATTTTCACTAGAAATGCCTGCTGAACAGTTAGTACAAAGAATCATCTGTTCAATGGGTGGTATTGAAGGTTCTTCAATTAGAACTGGTGAAATTTTAAAGACTAATGCTAATAAATATTATGCTGCTGCAGAGCGAGTATCTAAATGTAATATGTATATTGATGATAGTCCGGGAATTAAGATCAATGATATTGTAGCTAAAAGTCGAAAATTAAAAAGTGAACATGGTTTAAAATTAATCGTGATCGATTATTTACAGTTAATTACATCATCATCAAAAAATCGTGAAAATAGACAACAAGAAGTATCTGAAATATCACGTACTTTAAAAGCTTTAGCCAGAGAATTAGAAGTACCGGTAATTTCACTTTCACAGTTATCTCGTTCGGTTGAACAACGTCCTAACAAACGGCCAATGATGTCGGATTTAAGAGAGTCTGGGGCAATTGAACAGGACGCTGATATTGTATCTTTTATCTATCGTGAAGATTATTATAAAGATCCAAGTGAACAAACAGAAAATAGCGGTTTAACAGAAATTATTATTGCTAAACATCGTAATGGAGCAACGGGAGAAGTTAATTTAGCGTTTGAAAAGAATTATAGTCGCTTTTCAGATTTAGCACATGTTGGTCCAGATGGTACTAGTGAAGGCGTTCGCGATTTAAGAAGTTAGGAGGAAAATAAATGTATCATTTATATCGAGATGGCTGGATAGAAGTAATCTGTGGATGTATGTTTGCTGGTAAGACTGAAGAATTAATTCGGCGCATTAATGTTTTAAGTTATGCCAAAAAAGATATCATGGTTTTTAAACCTAAAATTGATAATCGCTATTCTGATAGTGAGATTGTTTCTTATTCAGGAGCACATGTTCCTTGTTTAGTAGTTGAAAAAGCCAAAGATATATTAAAAAAGATTACATCTGATGTAGAAGTAGTTGCGATTGATGAAGTTCAATTCTTTGATCAAGATATTATCGAAGTTTGTGAATATTTGGCTGATAAAGGAATTCGAGTAATGGTAGCTGGATTAGACAAAGACTTTAGAGGTGAGTCATTTGGTGTTATGCCCGAGTTGCTTACACGAGCTGAATTTGTAACTAAATTAACAGCAATTTGTGCTAAATGTGGTTCTCCGGCTACTAGAACGCAACGATTAATTAATGGTAAACCAGCTTCTTTTGAAGATCCAATTGTTTTAGTTGGGGCTAAAGACCATTATGAACCACGTTGTCGTCATTGTCATAAGGTTTATGATAAACCACATAAATTTTAGAAATAAAAATATCAGGAAAAATCCTGATATTTTTGATAGCTAAAAATAAAGACAAGTTACGGCGGTAACTTGTCTTTGGTTTCTATGATTAAAGGGAGGGTAGTTTTCTTACTACACCTATATAATAAAATAGCTTAGTGAACTGAATGTGAACAAATAAAAATAATTATCAAAAAAAATAGCGATTGATTCGCATAAATTTATTTTGCTTATTTATAATGTTTATTATATAATAGGATAGGTTTGGAGGTATAAATCATGAATGAAAGCATGTTAGAACGATTAAAAGCAATGGAAAATAGATATGAAGAATTAAGTCATATGTTAATGGATCCTGATATAGGTAGTGATATCAAAAAAATGACTGATGTTACTAAAGAACAAGCCTCACTTCAAAGTGCTTACGATTTATATCAGGAGTATAAAAAAGTTACTACAGGAATCGAAGAAGCTAAGGAATTAGTTAAAGAAAATGATCCTGAAATAAAAGAAATGGCAAAGATGGAATTAGAAGAATTAGAGGGGAAATTACCTGATATTATTCATCGCTTAGAATTAGAATTAATTCCTAAAGATCCAAATGATAATAAAGATGTAATTATGGAAATCCGTGGTGCAGCTGGTGGTGATGAAGGAAATATTTTCGCTGGTGACCTATATCGGATGTATGTTAAGTACGCAGAATCACAAGGTTGGAAAATTGAAGTTATGGAAGCTGATGCTGCTGAAGCTGGTGGTTATTCATTAATTTCATTTATGGTAAAAGGTGAAGATGTTTACGGAAAATTAAAATTTGAATCAGGATCACACCGTGTTCAAAGAGTTCCTAAGACTGAAACGCAAGGACGTGTTCATACATCAACAGCAACTGTATTAGTTATGCCAGAAGTTGAAGAAGTAGATGTTGAAATCAATAAAAATGATTTAAGAATTGATACATATCGTGCAAGTGGTGCTGGTGGACAACATATCAATAAAACTGATTCAGCAGTAAGAATTACCCATATTCCAACAGGAATTGTTGCTGCTAGTCAAGATGGCCGCTCTCAACATGATAATAAAGATAAAGCGATGAAAGCTTTAATTGCTCGTATTTATGATTATTATCAACAACAACAAGATCAACAAGTAGATAGTGAACGTAAAAGTAAAATTGGTACCGGTGATCGTGCCGAAAAGATTAGAACTTATAATTATCCACAAAATCGTGTTACTGACCATCGTATCGGTCTTACTATCCAACAGTTAGATCGTATAATGGAAGGTAAATTAGACGATATTATTACAGCTTTAATCAATGAAGATCAACGTTTAAAAATGGAAGGACAACATTAATGGCAACAGTAAAACAATTAATTAATGAAGCAGAAAGTAAACTGGATGCCGAGTATAAAGATGTTAACGTTGCTAAAGTTTTATTTTATCATTTAGCTAATAAAGAACCTCATGAATTATATTTAATGTATGATGAAGAAGTTGATCCTGAATTAGAAGCTAAATTTTTAGCTGGAATGGAAGAGTATTATCAAGGACGACCAATTCAATATATTAAAGGGGTAGAAACATTTTTTGGGCGTGACTTTAAAGTCAATGAGGATGTTTTAATTCCTCGTTATGAAACAGAAGAATTAGTAGAAAATATTTTGTATCATATTGATGATTATTTTAGTGACTATCAAACAATAGATTTATGTGATGTTGGTACTGGTAGTGGCGCCATTGCAATTAGTTTAGCGTTAGAAGAACCACGAACAAATGTTTATGCTAGTGATATTTCTAGTAAAGCTATCGAAGTCGCTAAAGAAAATGCAGCTAATTTAGGCGCAAATGTTAATTTTATGGTTGGAGATTTATTGGAACCATTATTAGAAAAAGAAATTAAAGTTGATATTTTTGTTTCTAATCCGCCATATATTCCTAATAATCAAGAGATAGAAGCAATGGTAAAAGATAATGAACCTCATGTGGCTTTATTTGGTGGTAATGATGGATTGTATTTTTATCGCCGAATTTTTAAAGAGGTAAAACCATTATTAAAAGATCGGGCTTTATTAGCATTTGAAATGGGATTTGATCAACGTGAATTAATGGAAGAAGCTTTACAAACATATTTCCCTGATGATCGCCATGAGATAATTAAAGATATTAATGGTAAAGATCGAATGTTATTTATTTATCATAATTTAAAGTAAACCTATTAGAATCAATTTCTAATAGGTTTTAATTTTATAAATAATTATTTAAAATTTTAATACTTTTTTACTAATATAATCTTCAACATCTTTAATTTGCATATTTAAGCTGGCGGCAATTTCTTCATGGAAAAGATTTTTAGCTAATTGGTAGTATTTATTTTCATAACTATGATTTTCTTTTCTTTTTTTACGGATATAAATGGATTTGATGATTTTAATTAAATCAACTTCATCAAAAGTTGCTATTGTTTTTTGATAAATTTCCTGGCGAAAACGATCATTTTCGATTTGTAAAGTTCGAATATAAGGAATACGTTCAATGACTTCATTGATGTTATCAATCGATGGGACTCTTTTTATAATACTTGTTGAATCAACATTAATTGTATGGGGGTTAATTAATGAAGATAAGGTATAGTAGAATTGATTTACTAGCATAACTTGATAAACATGATAATCATTTACAATTACAAAATCATTAATTTTATACATTTTTACTTTCCTCGCTATTATTAATTGTATTGATAATAAATGGAACAACCTGGTCTGGTTCAATATTTAAGATTGTTGAAAATTCATCATCTAATATTTTTTCGCAGGTATCTAAAAATTGTTGATCTTGAACATGAAAATTCTTGCCAAGTTTTAACTGCTTTTCACGTTGTAGATATAATATTTTAATTAATTTTACTAATTGTTCATGATTGCCATTAACGATTATATTATTATATTTTTGTTTGCGAACATTTTTATCTTCAATCCAGATAGTTTCGTTATCAGGCATTGCTTTAATTAACTTATAAATAGCTTCTTTAGATAATACTTGCCGCATTTTTAAAACAGCCTGCTTATTATCAATAGGTATAAAAATAGTAATATGATGGTCCTGGGGAGCAAGGACATAATACTTTTTTTCTTCTCCTTTTATTTTTCGAGTTACTATATCTGTAATAGTACAAACCTCTTCACGGACATATAAAAAATAATCACCAATTTGATACATTGATAAGCCTCCTTTCAAAATAAAAGTGTAGTTTGCAACTGGACTTATGTTCAAACAAACTACACGTTAGCTATTTTAATTTTATCATTTAAAAATAAAAATTTCATACGAAAATTTAAAAAAAGATTTACTGTAATGGTTGCAAAGTTTTTTTGATGATGTTAAAGTTAGTTTTGTATAACTTTGTTAGATTACTATAACAAAAAGGAGAGAAAGATGAGATATTTATATTTTGGATTAGGAATAGTATTTATGGCATTAGGGATGATTGGAGTAGCTTTACCAATCTTACCAACAACACCTTTTTTATTAGTAGCTTTGTTCTTTTTTACCAAAAGTTCGAAACGAGCTAAGGAGTGGTTTGAAGGAACTAAATTATATCAAAATCATTTAAATGATTTTGTTACAAGTAGAAAAATGACATTGAAAACAAAGGTTATGTTATTAAGCTTTGCAAGTACAATGCTATTAATAGCTTTTTTAATGATGAGTAATATTTATGGAAGGATAACAATTGTTTTATTAGTGATATTTAAATATTATTATTTTATTTTTCGCATTGAAACAATTAAAGAGTTAAGAAATGATTAATAAAAAATTAGTTAGTTATTTAAAAGAAGATAAAAAATATGTATATTTACAGGTTTTAATGCAATGGTTAGCATTGCTATCTCAAATAATTATTGTTGCTATTATGGCAAATATGATTAATGAGCTATTTATTGACCAAAAAATAAATAATCTTGCAATCCAAGTAATTATAATTATTATATTGATTTTTGTTAAAGGATATTTTGGTAGACAGGCTACAATGTATTCTTTTAAAGCCGCTAAAAATATTAAAGGAAAATTACGAGTTGCTGTATATAAAAAGATCTTAGCACTTAATAATCATTATAGTGAAGTATTAAGTATGGCCTCATTAACACAATTGATGAGTGAGGGTGTTGAACAGTTAGAAACATATTTTGGTAAATATCTACCACAGTTTTTTTATAGTATGTTAGCACCGATAACTTTATTTATAGTATTGTGTCAGGTTGATTTTAAAGCAGCCTTGGTTTTATTTATTTGTGTTCCTTTGATCCCGTTATCAATTGTTTTAGTTCAAAAGTTTGCTAAAAGACTATTAAGCAAATATTGGGGTTTATATGGAAACTTAGCAGAAAGATTTTTAGATAATGTTAGTGGTTTAACAACACTTAAAGGTTATTGTGGCGATGCTAGCAAGCATCAGGAAATGAATGAAGAAGCTCAGCGTTTTCGTAGTATTACGATGAAGGTATTAGTAATGCAATTAAATTCGATTAGTATTATGGATTTAGTAGCTTATGGTGGAGCTGCTTTAGGAATAATTTTTTCATTGCTTAGTTATTATGATAACAAAATTGATTTAGGACAAACGTTTATGATGATCATGTTATCAGCTGAATTTTTTATTCCGCTTAGACTATTAGGTTCATTTTTCCATATTGCTATGAATGGAAATGCGGCTAGTGAAAAAATCTTTAAATTATTAGATACACCAGTTAGTGATAATAAAACATTGGCACTTGGAAAAATTAATGAGATTGAACTTTCTAATTTAACTTTTGCATACAAGCAAGATAATGTACTTGAAAATATCAATTTAAAAATAAATGAACCAGGAATTTATGGAGTAGTGGGAAGTTCAGGTAGTGGTAAAAGTACGATTGCAAAACTATTACTAGGATATTTTGATCATTACCAAGGTAGTTTAACTTATAATGGTCTACAAGTAAAAGAAATTAATCATCATGATTTGATGAAGCAGATAACATTGGTTGAACACAATCCATATATTTTTGCGGGAACAGTGCGTTCTAATTTATTAGATGGTAACTGTTATGCCAGTGATGAACAATTGATGGCAGTATTAGAGAAAGTAAATCTTTTAAATTATTTCAAAGAGCTAGATGGATTAGATAGTGAAATTGAAGAAAGAGGAAATAATTTATCTGGTGGTCAAAAGCAGCGTTTAAGTATTGCTCGGGCCCTATTGCATGATAGTGGTGTTTATATATTTGATGAAGCAACTTCAAATATTGATATTGAAAGTGAAGAAATTATTATGCAGGTTATTGAAGCAATGAAAAAAGATAAAATAGTTATTTTAATCAGTCATCGTCTTGCCAATGTTGTTAATTGTAAATGTAATTATGTTTTTAGTCACGGTAAATTAATTGGAAATGGTAGTCATGACCAATTGATGCAAGAAAATCAGGAATATCATCAGTTAGTTAAGACCCAACAGGAAATTGAAAATTATGGAGGTAAAACAAGTGAAAAGGCGTAGTAATTTAAAAGTTGTAATTAGCTTGATTGCCTTAGTAAAATCAATGCTATTAATAATGTTATTAGCAATATTTTTAGGAGTGTTGGGATACTTAGCAGCAATCTTTTTAACTGTTATTGCTGGTCAGATAATTATTAAAATAATTAATCATCAGGCGTTTACTAGTTTATTTTACCTGCTGGTTATTTGTGGTATTTCAAGAGGTTTTCTACGTTATGGTGAACAATGGTGTAATCATTTTATTGCTTTTAAATTACTAGCAATGATTAGAGATATTGTTTTTGCTAAACTAAGAAAATTAGCGCCAGCTAAGTTAGATGGTAAAGATCATGGTAATTTAGTAGCGATGATTACTAGTGATGTTGAGTTATTAGAGGTATTTTACGCTCATACAATATCGCCAGTTATGATTGCTTTGATTGTTTCTTTAATAATGATCTTTTATCTTGGTAGTTTTCATATTTTATTAGCTTTATTGGGTTTAGTTGCCTATGTAGTTATTGGAATTGTTATACCAATAATTGTTGGAAAGGCTTCTGGAGATAAAGGATTAGAGTATCGTAATGATTATGGGAAATATACTAGTTATGTTTTAGAATCAATTCATGGTTTACGAATTGTTGATCAATTCTCTCGTGGTAAAAAACGTTTAGAAGACATTGATCGTAAAAGTGAGATGCTTAATTATCAAAATGAGGATTTGAAAAAATTAGAAGGTAATTTTAAAATGCTTAGTGATATTTGTGTAAGTATCTTCTCTTTACTGATGTTAATATTAGCTTATTATTTATATAGTCAAAATATGATTACTTTTGATGCTGTTATTTTAAGCACGATTGCTTTAATGTCGTCTTTTGGACCGGTTTTAGCACTATCTTCATTAGCGCATAATTTAGTTATTACTTTTGCAAGTGGTAATCGTGTTTTAGATTTATTAGAAGAAAAACCACAAGTTGAAGAAGTAGTAGACGGTTATAAAGGGGGCTTAGGTGATATTGAAATTAAAAATTTATCGTTTAGTTATCAAGATGAAAAAATCTTAGATAATATTAATTTAACTATTAAGCCTGGCGAAATCATTGGGATTGAAGGAAAAAGCGGTAGTGGTAAAACGACATTATTAAAACTTATAATGCGTTTTTATGATCCAAGTGCGGGTGAAATTCTGATTGATCATCACAATATTAAAGAGTGGAATAGTGAAGCATTAACTAAGTTAATGAGCTATGTAACTCAAGATACTTATATTTTTAATGATAGTATTAAAAATAACATTAAATTAGGAAAAGAGGCTAGTGATCAGGAAGTAATTGAAGCATGTAAAAAAGCCAACTTACATGAATTTATTATAACTTTAAAAGATGGTTATGATACGATGATTGGTAGTCTTTATCAATCACTTTCTGGAGGACAGTTACAAAGATTAGCCTTAGCTAGAGCGTTTTTACATGATACACCATTAATTTTGTTAGATGAACCAACAAGTAATTTAGATAGTTTAAATGAAGCTTTGGTTTTAAAAGCTTTAAGTAATAACAGTGCTGGAAAGACGATTATAATGGTTAGTCATCGACCATCATCATTAAAAATTTGTAATCGTATTATTAAAATAGAAAGTGGAAGACAAAGTTAAATGACAATAGAACAAGAAAAAAAGTTAATTACAATAATGATTGAAATATATGAAAAAGGACATGGTGAAGATCTTTCAACACTAAAAGAATATGCTTATAAGCGAATTGATCATTGCCCTCGTAAAGAAGAAAAAACATTTTGTTCAAGTTGTCCTATTCATTGTTATGCTCCTGTTTATCGTCAACAAATTAAAATGGTCATGAAATATGCGGGACCTAGAATGATCTATAAACATCCAGTTATTGCAATTAAGCATATGATAAATACAATTAAAACTAAAATAAAGTAATCTAGTAGTTAAAAAGAGATTTCGAGAATTGTGCAATCTATCAGCAAATAAGAAATCTCTTTTTTATTAATTAGATGAAATTTGATAAAAAGATTGATTAACAGATATTTCTTTAATTATTTATAAGTTGTCTAATAAACAGTATAAACTAATTGTATTAGTTAAAATGTTGGTGTATGATAAAAAAGAATGGAGTGACTTGATGGAAGCGGTAGAAACACAACGGTTATTGATACGGGAATTACAATTAGATGATGCTAAAAGAATGAGTGAATATCGAAATAAAAAAGAAGTAGCTTTTTATCAATCATGGTGGCGTTATCCATATAAAAAAGCAGTGAAAAGAATAGAGTATTGTCTTGAACATCCTTTTAATGGTGATATTGGCAGTTATCAGTTAGCAATAATTTTAAAAGAAACTAATGAAATGATAGGAGATTTCTATTTAGATGTAATGGATTCTTCTTGTGTTACAATTGGATATACGTTTGATAGTTTATACTGGGATCATGGTTATGCGACTGAGACATTAAAGAAAATATTACAGATTTTGAAAGATGAATATCATTTTCAATTTGTTTTTGCCCATGTATACGATGATAATTATCGTTCAATTCGTTTGTTGAAGAGATTTGATTTTAAACAATATGACAGTTCTCGAATATTAGGGGATATTAGTTTTAAATTAGAATTATAATATTATAACATCAGTTAAAAACTGGTGTTTTTTTGTAAAATAATACATAAATGTGCTATAATAAAATAAATTTTAGGTAAAAGAGGCGGATTTATGGAAAAGAGATGTCAAAATTGCGGTCAACCAATTGACCCAAACGCTCGGTTTTGCAGATATTGTGGACATGAAAATGTAGTTGAAGAAAAAAAGGTTCAATATTGCTTTAGATGTGGAAAGCCATATACTGGCAATGTTGCATTTTGCTCTGGTTGTGGAGCAAGATTAAACAACTATCCAAATAACAATGGGGAGAATATTTTAAAAAAAGGGTTAGACAATTTTACTTCTACAATTAATAGCATGACAGGAGAGCAAGGAAAAGTAGAAATTAAATTGAAAGAGTTGTTTTCAGAGGTATTTAAAAAACACACTGTTGAAGAACGCGAAGAAATGTTTATCAGTGGTACTAAGTATACAACTCCAAGAGAATCACAAATGGTTTCTAGCTGGCCTAAACCATGGCTATATTCTCGAGTGTTTATTATGTTTTTAATTGTCTTTATTGCTTTGTTTGTAATGGTCAATAATTTTTATAATACTAATGCTATTCCAGGGGCGATTTTTATTGGTGCCTTAATGGTTCCATTTTCAGCATTAATATTTTTCTGGGAAGTGAATGTCCCTAGAAATATTAGTATTTTTGACGTTATTACGATGTTTTTTGTTGGTGGTGCTTTATCACTTATCTGTACATTGATTTTATATGAAATAATTAGAGTTGAACAATTAGATTACTTAGGTGCAATTTTAGTTGGAATTGTTGAAGAAGTAGGAAAAATTGCAGTAGTAGTTTTTTATGTATCACGTAAAAATACTAAATATATTTTAAATGGTATGCTTATTGGTGCCTGTGTTGGGGCTGGCTTTGCGGTATTTGAAACTGCTGGTTATGCATTTAATGCTTTTGTTGGTAGTGGTGGCCAAGCAAGTGTAATGTTGGATATTTTATGGTTACGTTCAATTTTATCATTTGGATGCCATATTACTTGGACAGCGATTGCTGGCGTTGGTTTGATCGTAGCTAAAAAAGAAGAGCAATTAAATAGCAACCATATTTTAAATGGTCAGTTCTTAAAATTCTTATTGTTGGCGATTGTTTTACATGCAATTTGGGATATGCCAATAACATTTGGAAGTGAAATTTATTTAGTTCAATGGGTATTGACATTTATTGCAATTGTAACAGTTCTAGTTTTATTAAACGCTGGATTACGGCAAGTTTCTCAATATGCAAAACTAGCTAGAGAAAAAGAGTTACAAGAAATAAAAAATCAATAAAAATAAAGAAAAAGAATTATTTATCAGCTTTTTTGTTAGCGATAAATAATTCTTTATTTATTTTATTATCATTAAGTAAAAATGAGGCCCAAGGACCTGAGTAATTATCAATTTCACTTTCCCATAATTTTAATGTATTTATATATTGTTCGATTTTATTACTAGCAGCAGCTTCAAAATTATCAATTCCTAATTCTAAAACTAATGCGGTTAAATCATAAAATACAAAACCAATAGCATGGGTTTCAACATGAACACTAGAACAAGCTTGCCCGATTGCATGACATAAAGCAATATCGATAGGATCATCGATTTCTTTAGCAACCTTATGACAGTCTAAAATTGCTTTTTTAGCAATAGGCATTTTTATTTTACCCATTGCCCATCTAGTTGATTGAACAATAGCATTATTAAATCTTTCTTCATCAGGGTAACGCTTGTTTAAAATATCGGCGGTTTGATTAGCCCACTGTAATATCCACATAACAATTGTTCGATGTTCTTGTTTACAAATTAAAGCTATCAGTTCTTGTAGGCAAAGACTTTCACGTGAAAATAGAATTTTATTTTTTCGTCGATATTTTGCTTTTGCATCATCAAAATTCAATTTTTTAACCACCTTTACTTATAATAGATATAGTATAACATCTTATCATTCTTTTTCATAACAACAATATAAATATATTTTATTGATAATTAAAAAAATGACAAATTATTTAACAACCACTCTTTATAATCTTGTTTATGAGGTGAATGAAATGGATTTGACAGTATCGAAGGCAAAAGAAAAAATAAAGAGTAATAAATTGACGTATCTATCAATCTTTGGACTGACCCTCCTTCTAGGTTTAGTAAAAATATACGATACATCACTTTGTTTTGTCCTGCCCATGCTAGTAATATCTTTTGCGTGTGGATATCCTAGTATAATTGCATATATGATAGCAATAGCCCTAATATCATATTTGACAAACGATAATTACATGTTATTGATAGTCTCCCTTACTAGTGTCGTTTTAATGCAAGTGATGATGTATCTAAAATTTATCAAAAGTAAATATTTAGCCCTGATAATTGCTTTGGTAAGTTTAATTTTTCTATATATATATCAGTATAGTTATATTGAAATGTTAGTTATATTATCCTTTACTATCTTACATAGCTTGCTTTACCTAGAAGTAATCCCTCTCTTTGTCCATAATACGATAGAGGTTTATACAAACAAAAGAATGATGATTTTATCAGTAATGATAATGTTAGCTATTACTTCTTTAATTGAAGTTAATCAAGTTTATACAATGATATTATTAAGATTTTATTTATTACTTAGTGTTTATTATCTAGGTATAAATAATACAATGCCCACAATTTTATATATATCAATTGTCTTGATGTTTATGAATTCTTTATTAAAAGATGAGATATTATCATTAATCCTTCCCTTTAGTATATTCTTTATGTATAAACCGGAAAATAAGTTAATATGTTCAACAGAGTATTTGTTAAGTCATTTAATATTGCCGTTTTTTATTACCTATGATTATTTTTATCATAGCTTTGTTATTGTTGTCAGTGCAGCGTTGTTTCTATTTATTCCAAGTTTTAAGAAAAAGCCAAAAGTACTAAGCGAGGAGTATAAAAATGTAACTAGTCGCAATAAACTGATTCAAAAAGCCAATACATTCGCCTCTTTGTTTAAACAATTAACTGATATTTTTCAAGAAGCTAATCGTGATGTAAATATTGGTGAGTTTGTGGGATATGTCTATGAAGATGTTTGCAGCCGTTGTCCTAGCAGGGATTTATGTTTTTATCGTGATGGAAATGTAAGTAGATTAGGTAAGTTGATCAATAAGGGATTTAAAAGTAGTTATAGTGAAGATGATTTAAAATATATTGAACAAAATTGCATTAATCCTGATCGGTTTATAAGCGCTGTTAATGAATATAAAGAAAGTTATGATAAGATCAAAAGAATTAATCAGGAAAACTTTCATTTAAAAAAAGATTTATTTTATGAATTTTCATTGTTAAGTGATGTTTTTAATAATTTTAGTAGTTCATTAGAACAAACACCATTAAGTGATGATAGTTTAAAAGAACATTTATTAGGCTATCAATTTAATATTACATATTTATATCGTCATCAAATATCGATGCATTGTTATACTTTAGAAATTGGGTTGATGGATATTAGTAAAGAAGAAGTTGTTGAAGAATTGATTCCAATTATTGAAGGATATTTAAATGAAAAACTAGAGGTGGTATCGATTAAAGATACTATGCATTATCTAGGTTACACATCTTTAATTTTAAAACATCAGCAAAATTATTCTTTACAATATGGGATCCAGCAATATTCTTTAGAACCAATGTATTGTGGCGATTCTTTTAGTGTATTTCATCAAAATAATATGCATTATTTAGCTTTAAGTGATGGTATGGGTCAAGGTAAAGTAGCTGCTAGTGAAAGTAAGTTAACGTTGGAAGTTTTATCAAAGCTGATATTAAATGGCATTGGTTTGAAAGATACTATTGATTCGGTTAATTCGTTATTAAAAATAAAAAATCGTAATGATGTTTTTACAACATTAGATTTATGTAATATTAATCTTGCAAATGCTAGAATGAAAATGATTAAATATGGTGCTAATCCAAGTTATCATATTAGAGGTAGCGTGGTAGAAAAAATTACATCTCATACTTTACCGGTGGGAGTAGTATCTAAATTAAAAATGGTTAGTTATGAAATGCCGTTATTTAATAATGATCTGATTATTATGTCTAGTGATGGTGCTGGGAGTAATTTTGAAAAAATTATATCTGATAATATAGCATTATTAGAAAATAAGCATCCTCAAGAAATAGCTACTTACTTAATGGATCAGGTTTTAAATGAAAATAATTTAGATGATATTAGTATAATTGTAATTAAAGTTATTGAAAATGAGGTAGAGTGAAGTGATATTTATTATTGCTTTGAATAATGGTAATAAAGTTTGGACTTGATAGTTCAGACTTTTTTATATATAGGAAATAAAGTCGAAAAAATTATCTGTTATTAAAATGATAATTTGATATAATGGTAAAGATAATTGAGGTGAAATAATGGATAATTTTAAACGCTTATTATCTAAAGAAAAAAAATATATAGTTGGGGTATCTGGTGGTTGTGATTCAATGGCGTTACTGGATATGTTACGAGTTGCTAAGTATCGTTTAGTAGTCTGTCATGTTAATTATCATTTACGTCATGATAGTGATTTAGATCAAAAAAATGTTTGTGAATATTGTAAAAAAAACCAAATTCCTTTATTTGTTAAAGAAATAGATCCAGCTAATTATGGAAAAGAAAATTTTCAAGAACAAGCCAGGATTTTAAGATATCGTTTTTACCATGAAATAGCTAGTAAGTATCAAACTAATGAAGTTATTTTAGCGCATCATCTTGATGATGTAATTGAAACAATCGTGATGCAAGTACGCCGTAATAATACTCGTGGTTATTTAGGAATCAAAGAAATTAGTAATGTCTTTAATTTAAAGGTTATTAGACCATGTTTAAATGTAAAAAAGGAATTTTTACGTAATTATTGTCATGAACATAATGTTGCATACCGTGATGATTATACTAATTTTGAAACAGAATTTACCCGTGATTATGTTAGAAATGTTGTTTTAAAAGATTATGATGATAAAAAGGTGGATAAACTATTAAAATGGGCCGATAAGCATAATCAGGATTATTTAAACCAATATCAAGATATTCAAAAATATCTAATGATTTATCATCAACAAGAGAAAATTGATTATACGACTATTCCTGATGAGTTATTAGAAAAATTTATTTATGAAGTTGTAAAAGAAAAAGTATATCCGCCATTAATTAGTGAAACCTTAATTAAGGAAATAATTAAACAGATTAAAAGTTCTAAGCCAAATATTGATATGTCATTACCCGTTAATATTAGGTTCATAAAAGAGTATAATAATATACGTGTTGCCAACATAGATAGCGAACAAGGTTATCGTTTTCAATATGATCATTTGCAATTTGATTATCAACAGTATTTTTATTTAAGTGGAGAAGGTCATTTAAATGAAGGTATTTATGTAGATGATCATGAATTTCCGATTGTAATTAGAACAGTACTTCCTGGTGATGTTATTGTTACTGCAGGAGGAACCAAAAAAGTAGCTCGGTTATTTATTGATAACAAAATACCTAAACAGCAAAGAAAAATTTGGCCAGTTGTAGAAAATAACCAAGGTGAGATTATTTTGGTTCCTCATCTTGCAAAAAATATTAGGTATTTATATTTAAAACCTAATTTATATGTGGTAAAATTATGAACATGACTAGGAGTGGAAAAGATGCATAAGGATATAAAAGAAATATTAATAAGTGGCGAAGAAATTAGTGCTAAATGCCAGGAACTGGCAAAACAAATTAATGAAGATTACCAAGGTAAAGAAGTTATCCTGGTAGGATTATTAAAGGGGTCAATTCCTTTTTTAGCTGAACTATCAAAATATTTAGATTGTGATGTTCGTTTTGATTATATGTCTGTTAGCAGCTATGATGGTGTTGAGTCAAAAACATTGGTAGTTAAACAAGATTTAAAAGAAGATGTTAGAGGTAAAAATATCTTGATTGTAGAAGATATTTTAGATACAGGTAAAACATTATTCAACGTTAAAGAAATGCTCTTGAAGCGTGAGGCCAATAGTGTTAAGATTGTTACCATGTTAGATAAAGAAGAGGGACGTGTTTTTAACATGAAGGCTGATTATGCAGGGTTTAAGATCCCTAACGCATTTGTAGTTGGATATGGTTTAGATTTTAATGAAAAATATCGTCAATTACCATATGTTGGAATATTAAAAGAGGAATGCTATAAGTAAGGAGAGTATATGAGTAAAAAGAATGGATTAATAAAATCGATTCTTCCGTGGATTGTAGTGTTATGTTTGATTGGCGGTTTTGTTACTTTTATGAATCAAGGTAACAATCAAGAAATTAAATATAATGAATTCGTGGAAGTTATTCAAAATGAGGACGTTAAAGAAGTCGAAATTGTACCATCATCTTTAGTTGTAGATGTTTCTGGTTCTTATGAAACTAAAAAAGATGGTAAAAAAGAAACTGTTGAATTTACAACAACGATTCCAAATACTGAAACTGAAATCCAATCATTAACTTCATTATTGAGTGAAAAGGATATTGAAACTACAGTTGTTGATGCTAATGATCAAGGAATGTTTTTACGAGTAATTTTAAGTATCTTACCTTATGTTTTATTACTTGGAGGTATGTATTTAATCTTCAAGATGATGGGACAAGGTGGTGGAAATGCTAAAGCATTTGACTTTGGAAATTCTCGTGCTAAGTTAGAAAAAAATTCTAAAACTCGTTTCAGTGATGTAGCTGGAGCTGATGAGGAAAAAGAAGAATTACAAGAATTGGTTGAATTCTTGAAAAATCCGAAAAAATTTGCTCAAATGGGAGCAAGAATTCCTAAGGGTGTTTTATTAGTAGGTCCACCAGGAACAGGTAAAACATTATTAGCAAGAGCTGTATCTGGTGAAGCTAGTGTACCATTCTATTCAATTTCTGGTTCTGAATTCGTAGAAATGTTTGTCGGTGTTGGGGCTGGACGTGTTCGTGACATGTTTAAAAAAGCTAAACAAACGGCACCATGTATTATCTTTATCGATGAAATTGATGCCGTTGGACGTCAAAGAGGAACTGGAATGGGTGGAGGACATGACGAAAGAGAACAAACCCTTAACCAGTTATTAGTTGAAATGGATGGATTTAGCGGAAATGAAGGAATTATCATTTTAGCGGCAACTAACCGTGCTGATGTTTTAGATCCAGCTCTGTTACGTCCAGGTCGTTTTGACCGTCAAATTCAAGTTGCAAATCCTGATAAAAATGCTCGTGCTGAAATTTTAAAAGTTCATGCTCGTAACAAAAAATTTGCACCTGATGTTGATTTTAAAAATATTGCTCAAAGAACACCAGGGTTCTCTGGAGCTGAATTAGAAAATGTTTTAAATGAAGCAGCTTTATTAGCAGTACGTGAAAATCATAAAGTCATTTCAATGGCGGATATTGATGAGGCGGTTGACCGTGTTATGGGTGGACCAGCTAAAAAATCACGTAAGTATACAGAAAAAGAACGTCGTTTGGTAGCTTACCATGAAGCAGGTCATGCGGTAATTGGCTTAACATTAGAAGATGCTAATAAAGTACAAAAAGTAACTATTATTCCTCGTGGTCAAGCGGGTGGATATAACTTGATGACACCTAAAGAAGAAACTTATTTCCAAACTAAAACACAATTAGAAGCTAATATTGCTGGTTTTATGGGTGGACGTGTGGCTGAAGAAATTTTCTTTGGTGATGTAAGTTCAGGTGCTCATAACGATATTGAACAAGCAACAAGAATTGCTAGATTAATGGTTACTGAATTAGGTATGTCAGAATTAGGACCTATTAAATATGATTCTGGTCAAGGAAATGTATTCTTAGGTCGTGATTATACACAACATAACAATTCACATTCTGGACAAATTGCTTATGAAATTGATGTTCAAGTTCGTAAGATTATTGATGAATGTTATGATAAAGCTAAAGAAATCATTTTAGCCAATAAAGATAAATTATCTATTATTGCTGAAGCTTTATTAGAACACGAAACTTTAGCTGGTGAACAAATTGAAGCATTGTTCAATACAGGAAAAATGTTAGATCGTCATAATGGTAGTGATGATATTGAAGTGGATGATAATGTTACACCATCTTCACCAAATCAAACTTCATTTGATGACGTAGATGATTTATTAGATGATATGAAATAAAAGCGCTAGTCGCTTTTTTTCATATTAAAAAGAGGTAATAATTAATGAACAGACGTAAAAAAATATTTATATATTTTATTATTTTATGTATGTTAATACCGATGATTTTATCATCGGTTGCGATATTTTTATAAGGAGACAATATGAAAGATTATTTAGTTAGAGGAATTGTTAATAGCAAAAATTGTCGTGTGTTTGCTTGTCAAACAACAAATTTGCTTGAAGAAGCTAGAAAACATCATAATTTTTGGCCAACAGCTTCTGCTGCTATGGGAAGGATGATGTCAGCAACTTTAATGATGGCCAAAATGAATAAAAATGAAGAAAAAATGACAGTTGTTATCAACGGTGGTGGACCAATTGGAACAATGATGTGTGTCACTAAAGGTGATGGCAAAATTAAAGGATTTGTTGCTAATCCAGAAGTTCATTATACTTATAATGATACTGGAAAACTTGCAGTAGGAGTAGCAGTCGGAAATCAAGGAACGTTACAAGTTATTAGAGATATGGGATTAAAGGAACCTTTTACTGGCTCAGTCCCTTTACAAACTGGTGAAATTGGTGATGACTTTAGTTATTATTTTGCTGTAAGTGAACAAACTCTTTCTGTAGTATCAGTTGGTGTTTTAGTTAATGATACTAATGAAATTTTATCATCAGGTGGTTTTATTATTCAGTTATTACCAGAAGCAACTGAAGAAGATATAGCATATATTGAAGAAGCGGTGAAAAACTGTCCACCTGTTTCTAAATTAATTAATGAGGGAAAAACACCGGAAGAAATATTAAAATTATTGTTTAGTGATGTTGAAATAACAGAACATCAGGATTTATTCTTTAAATGTGATTGTTCTAAAGAAAAAATGGCATCAGCATTAATTACAGTTGGTAAAGATGAATTACAAGCAATGATTGATGAAGATCATGGGGCGCAGTTATGTTGTCAATTTTGTAATGCAAAATATGATTTTAGTGAAAATGAATTAAAAGAACTGTTAAATAAGATTTAAAAGAAGGCAAGTGCCTTCTTTTTTGTATTATAAATCAAATAAATCTGTGATTATTTGCGTTAAAAAATCGTTAAATAATGGTAAAAGTATATTATTTAATGTAAAAAAATGTTATTATTAAAGTATAATATAACACATAAGAAATGAGGGAAAAGAATGAAAAAGTTATTTTTTGTATTTTTATTTGCTACTATGATTACTGGATGTGGTGGCAGTGAAAAAACTACTACTGTTTGTAAAGGGAATATCGATGAATTAACTACTAATACAACAACGATTGAATCTAGTGACGATCAAGTAGAAATTATGAGAGCAGAAGTTGTATATGATGTTACTGGTTATGTAACAGATACATTTCCTATTGAATATTGGGAATCACAGCTAAAATCTATTAACGTTGATTATGACTCATTAGATGGTGTAACTGCTAAATGGGATGTTGATGATACTATCATTACTTTAAACGTTGAAATTGATTATACTAAAGCAGATTTTGATCAATTAGCAGATGCTGGTGTAATTACTACAAGTGGTGGGGAAGATGAGATAACATATATTTCACTTGAACAAACAATTAAAGAACAAGAAAATGCAGGACTTACATGTAAAGAACAATAAAAAATATAATAATATAAAAGAGAAAGCACGGTCTTTCTCTTTTTGTAAAAGGAGTATTGATGATGAAATGTAAAAAGTGTGGTTTTGAGGTATCTGAAAATGACTTGTTTTGCGCTAATTGTGGCGCTAAAGTCGAAATTGAACCTAATAAAAAGCCTAATAATAAAATGAAATTAATAATTGCAGCTATTGTTGTTGTAATTTGTGCTGGTGGAATTGGCTTTTTTTTAATGAACAATAATAATGATGAAGATAAAGCTAATAATAAAGAAGTTGTATCTAATCAAGAAGAAGATAATGACAAAGATGATAGTAAATCAGATGACGAAGACGAAAGTTTAGTTATCTGCCAAGGGAATCTTGATGAAATAACTACTAATACGACAACTATTGAGGCAACTAATGATAAAGTAAATGTTATGAAAGCAGAAGTTGTTTATGATGTAACTAATTATGTAAGTGATCAATATTCAATTGATTATTGGCTATCTCAATTGAAATCAATTAATGTCGATTATAATTCATTGCAAGGAGCTAGTGCATCTTGGGATGTTAATGGGACTATAATTACAATGAATGTAGAAATTGATTATGATAAAGCAGATTTTGATGAACTACTTGCAGCGGGTGTTCTTACATCAACTGATGAAAGTAAAAAGATTGTTTATGTTTCATTAGATGAAACAATAAAACAACAGGAAAATAGTGGTCTTGTATGTAAAAAACAATAATAAAAAGAAAGGCGGGGGAAGCCTTTCTTTTTAATTGTTGAAAACCAACATATTTAGGAATATAACTAACTAACTAGATAACTTACATCTATTTTTGGGGAGGAAAATAGCGGGGAAAGTAAGTTACCTATTGATATTATGGTTAAAGATAAATATTTTATACATTTATATTTATTTTTCTTTCAAATATTGTTAAGATAACCGTTGAGGTGGAGAAATGTTTAAAATAGGAAATATAGAAATCGAAAATCCTGTCGTTATGGCACCAATGGCTGGAATTACAAATATGGCTTTTCGACGTATTATTAAAGAGTTTGGTGCAGGATTAGTTTATTCTGAAATGGTCAGTGATAAAGCATTATGTTATGGGAATACTAAAACAATTGAGATGTTACAAATTGATGAAAATGAACATCCTGTAAGTATTCAATTATTTGGTGGTGAGGTAGCAACAATGGTTCAAGCTGCTAAATTTATTGATGAACATTCTAATTGTGATATTATTGATATTAATATGGGTTGCCCAGTTAATAAAGTATTAAAGGCAGATGCTGGAAGTAAACTGTTATTATATCCAGATAAAATATATGAAATTGTAAAAGGAATCGTTGAAAATGTCTCTAAACCAGTTACTGTTAAAATAAGAAGTGGATTTGATCATGATCATATTAATGCGGTTGAAGTAGCAAAATTAATCGAAAAAGCTGGAGCTAGTGCGATTGCGATTCATGGTAGAACTCGTTCACAAATGTATGAAGGTAAAGCAGATTGGGATATTATTAGACAAGTAAAAGAAGCGGTGAATATTCCTGTAATTGGAAATGGTGATATTCGCAGTGTTGAAGATGCAAAAAGAATGTTTGCACAAACTAATGTTGATGCAATCATGGTAGGAAGAGCTGCTTTAGGGAACCCTTGGCTGATTAAACAAATAGTAGAATCGTTGAAAACTGGTGAAGTTTTACCAGAACCAACTTATCAAGAAAAGATTGCCCAGTGTTTGGCTCATGGGCGTCGTTTAATGGAAATTGAACCAGAAAAAATTGCGATGTTTCAAATGAGAGGACATGCTCCATGGTATATTAAAGGTCTTAAATCTTCAGCACGTGTAAAAAATGAATTATCAAAAATTGATACTTTTGAACAATTGGAACATATTTTAAAAGAATATAAAGAATATCTCGATACTTGCAACTAGTAGTTATTTTGGTATAATGGTGAGTAATAATCAAAGGGGGTTATTCATATGATTATTGATGGGAAAGAAATTTCAGCAAATATTAAAGAAAAATTAAAAGATGAAGTAGACAAGATCAAGGAAACATATTCACGGGTTCCTAAATTAGCAGTTATTTTAATAGGGGATAATCAAGCTAGTCAAACTTATGTAAGAAATAAAGAACGTGCTTGTAAATATATCGGAATTGATTCGTTAATGTATAAACATGATAGTTCTTTTAGTGAAGATGAATTGTTGTTGGAAATTGAAAAATTAAATTGTGATGATAGTGTAGATGGAATTTTAATCCAATTACCATTACCGGATCATATTGATGAACAACGAGTTATTGAAGCTATTGATCCTGATAAAGATGTTGATGGTTTTCATCCAATCAACATATCTAAATTATTTTTAGGAAAGCATAGTTTAGTTCCTTGTACGCCAAAAGGAATGATGGTTTTGTTAGAAGAAATTAATTATAATCTAGACGGTAAAGAAGTTGTTGTTGTTGGACGAAGTAATATTGTAGGCAAACCTGTGAGTTTACTTTGTTTACATCACAACGCTACGGTAACAATAGCTCATAGTAAAACTAAAAACTTAAAAGAAGTATGTAAACGAGCAGATGTGTTAATAGCAGCTGTGGGCAAAGCTAAATTTTTTAATCATGAATATGTTAAAGATGGCGCTGTTGTCTTAGATGTTGGTATTAATCGTGATGAAAATAATAGGTTATGTGGCGATGTTGATTTTGAAGATGTTAAAGATATTGTTCATGGTATAACACCGGTTCCTGGTGGAATTGGACCAATGACGATTACAATGTTAATGAAAAATACGATTGAAGCATTTTATTTAAGGAATGGTGGAAAAAATGGAATATAAATTAAATGATATAGTAGAAATGAAAAAGCCGCATCCTTGCAAAAAATCAATGCAATGGCAAATTATTAGAATGGGTGCTGATATTAAAATAAAATGTTTAGGTTGTGGAGCGGTAGTAATGTTATCACGTCGTGATTTTGAAAAAAAATTAAAGAAAGTAATTGGTCAATAATATGGATGAGGATGAAATTATTGATGATGAATTAGATAATATTATAGACGTTTATTGGCACGAAAGTGCCTTTTTGTTTATATTCAGTTAATATTTCGCGAATAGTATGAATTATGTTAAAGTGTGTTATCTTACACATATATTTTGTTTTCGTCATATTGCTATGTTACAATGGGTAGAAATAATACAGAGGACTGGTATAAATGTTAAAAAGATTATTAGAATTAGTTACTGTTGAAGAGACAGTAGGAGCAATATTGCTATTTTTAGCGGTATTGATTATTGCTTCGATAAGATGGGGAAATCTTACTTTTTCGGTTAAAACATTAAATCAAATGATTTTTCATGCTAAAGTCCCGATGGATGGTACTGATGATGGAATTTATGCAGATTGGTTTATTCATACTGTTCCTGGCAGCTTTGTAATAACTTTTGCTATTGGCTGGACGCTTTTTCATTTACCGATTGAAGGATTAAATTTATATCTTCATGAAAATCTAATTACGATTGGGATTTTTGCTGTTGTTTTAGCTTTATTTTATGCGATTTATAATTATCAAATTATTAGCTATGTGTTTGATATGGTCAAAAAGAGTGATTTATATGAGAAATACTATGTTGATCCTAGATATGTAAATATTACATTTCCTGATAAAAAAAGAAATTTAATTCATTTATATTTAGAATCAGTAGAAACATCATATATGTCTAAAGAATCTGGTGGTGCTCAAAAAGAATCTTATATGCCAGAATTAGAGGTTTTAGCAAATGATAACATAAATTTCTCACATCAAGATAAACTAGGTGGAAGTTATACATTAGAGGGTACTCAATGGACTATTGCATCAATAGTAGCACAAGAATCCGGAATACCATTATTATTGCCGATTACTGCTAAATCATATGATAACGATTCTAGTTTTTTAAGTGGTGTTTATACTATTGGAGAAGTACTAGAAAAGAATGGGTATGTTAATGAAGTAATAATGGGTTCTGATAGTAACTTTGCCTGTACATCGAATTTTTATAAGCAGCATGGTAATTATATTATATCTGATTATGATACTGCGATTAAAGAGAAACGAATTAGCAGTGATTATTTTGTTTTTTGGGGTTATGAAGATCAAAAGTTGTTTAAATTTGCTAAAGAAGATATAACTAAATTAGCAGCTGGTGATAAACCATTTAATTTTGTAATTGAAACTATTGATACTCATACACCAGATGGATATGTTTGTGATTGTTGTGAGCATAAATATGATAATCAATATGCTAATGTAATTGCTTGTCAATCTAAGCAGGTTAATGAATTTATTAATTGGTGTAAAAAACAAAGCTGGTATGAAAATACAACGATTGTAATTACTGGTGATCATAATAGTATGTCTGAAAAGTTTTTTAAACATTTAGATCATGACTATATTAGAACACCTTATAATTGTATTATTAATAGTCCGATTTCAAGTGAATATTGTGAAAATAGAAAATTTTCAGTTATTGATTTATATCCAACGATGTTAGCAGCGTTAGGGGCAAAAATTGATGGTGATCAATTAGGTTTAGGCGTGAATTTATTCTCTGGTAAAAAAACTTTAATTGAAAGATTTGGTTTTAAAAAGATCAATCAGGAAGTAAAGAAACGTTCGGAGTTATACCGCTGTTATTTAGCTGGTGAACAAAAAGATGTTATTAAAAAAAGAAAATGGCATGAACGCCAAAAGAATTATAAAAGGGATACTTAACGTATCCCTTAACGTGTTTTTTGTAATGCTTTTTTTAATTTGAAATCATCAACAAAGCGTATATTTGTTTCATATGATTTTTGTCCATAAATAAAACGTAATTTTGTTTCTTTAGGATAAGTAACTCTTTTGATACGACGGTAATCAAGTTTTACGCGTCCAATCATCATTTGACGTTGTCCAACAAAGATAATTTGTTGAAACAAATAACAGAAAATAATTGTTCCGACTGTTAAAATATTTAATGGTGCATAAAGATCATTGATATCATTAAGAATAGCTAACACCATTAAAGAAACGCAAGTTACAAATAAAATCAAATATAAGATCAATAACGCTATATAAAAGTATTTACCAGTATCACTTAGACACAAAGATAATGTATGATCATTTTTCTTGGCCCGATACAAAGTAACTGCGTATGAGATATTAGTATAAGTAAACCATAGTAGTGCCAAGAATACCAAAATAGGTAAAACAGCAAAAATATTATCCATTAATTATACTCCTTCTTTCAATAATATTATTATACTAGAAAATTAGTAATAAGCCTATATAAAATTTATTAAAAATAGCAAAAAAACACATAAAAATGGAAAAATGATAAAAAAATAACTCTATAATTACTATTTTTTATAAAAAACACTTCATTGGTGGTAGATATGGTAAAAAAACATTAATGTAATATTAGTAAATAATAACTTGTTTTTCTAATAAATATAGATACAATTATATATAGTATTAATTGAAAAGGGTGGTCGTATGCAAAATGTTGTTTCAAGCTTAAACTTAACGGTCGAATGTCAGGAAGCAGATTATAAGGGAAATTATCGTATTTCAGCTTTATTTTCTAAATTATCAGATTTAGCGACTCAAAATGCGATTAAAGTTGGAATTTGGAATCCTGAATTAGGAGATCATTATGGTTTTGTTCTGTCAAAAGAAACGATGGTTTTAAAAAGACCAATTAAAGTAGATGAGAAAATTGTATTGCATACTCGAGCAGCTGATCGAAAAAGAATACAATTCATTCGTAATTACTGGGTAAATGATGAAAACGGTGATGAAATTGCTGCTATGTATTCTTTGTGGACATTGATTGATTTAAAAAATCGGAGAATTATTAAGCCGGAAAAAGCGGGTATTGTGATGCCGGAATTAAAACCGTATCAATATACTATCGAAAGTTATCATGAAATAAAAAAAGACTTAGAACTTACATATGTAATGAAACGCCAGGTTTTATATAGCGATGTTGATGTCAATCAGCATATGAATAATAGTCGTTATATTGAATGGGCCTTAGATGCTATTGCAATAGAAGAGTTTGATAATAAGTATTTTAGTGAAGTGAGTGTTTTTTTTAAAAAAGAAATGGCACCGGGGACAGTTGCTAAAATATATCGTTATATTGATGATGAATATGTCAAGATTGTTTTTAAATCGGAAGATGAAGAAATTGATTATTTTGAATTTGGTGGTTATTTAGTTGCGGTCTAATAAAATTTTCATACGATGAAAATAGATTTTCAATATTTGAAAATATTTTTATTAATTATATGCTATTATATTTTTGTCCCAAATATCTATAATAGTATTCGTTTTCCCGTATAGAATACAGATATTTAAAAAGCCCCGTCCCAAGGGCTTTTTTCCTAACTTAAAATCAAATACCATAAAAAATCTAGTACATTGGTACTAGATTTTTTTGACTCATATATTCATATGTGATGTTTTAGTGATATAAATAATGTTATTAGTTATATCATAAATCTTTAAAATTACTATAAAAACTAATAAAAATTATGCTTTAGTTGTGATAAAATTATGATTATTGATATAAAATAAATTGACTGTTTTTAACTGATGGGCTAAGATTAAATTAAGGGGTAATCGTTATGGCAATAAAAAAGAAATTAAAAAAATTTTTGTGGTCAACTAAAAAACAACAAATAGTCACATCGGTATTTTTAGGTTTCATTACAATTGCGGTAATTGGTGGTTGTTTATATACTTTTAAGACTGATAAACCAGTGTATCAAAAACAGGAAGATAAAATTTATAATAATATTAAAAAAACACATGATGAAAGTGATTTAAAAGGACTGGTTACTGGGATTAGCGATCGTTATATTGTTCAAAATGCTACAGGTATTAATTATTTTTATAATATTCAATGTAATAGTGAAATTATTAAGTATATAAATGTTGATGATTCAAAGGTTGATTTAGCAACTCCAGGTAGTTATCAAATAAAATATACTATAGGAGCTAAAACTAAAAAACTGGCAGAATATTTAAAAGAAAGCAGCACTGCTAATGAAGATGAAGTTGAAGAAATTGTTGTTAATAAAAAAATAAATGTCATCACTTTAGAAGAAGCTATTACTTTAGCTGATGCTGGTAATTTTGTTTATAGTGATAATAATCAGTTAGTGAGTAAAAGTGATGGAACAGTAACAGATGTTAGTGAAGAAACAATCGAAAATGCAACAAGCCCAGAATCTTTAGAAGATGATGAAACTGAAAATGAGCGTTCTACTAATCAACGACCATCTAATTCTAATGATCAGCAATCTGATAATAATTCCAATACTCATCATCATAGCTGGCAAGAAATAACTGAAATACGTCACGTTGAAGCAACTGGACATTATGAAGAAGTCGAAGTGGCAATATGTAATGAATGCGGATATGAAAATGGTCATAGTGAAAATTGTAGTCAAAATGCTGGATATACAATTAATATTCGACCAATATGGGTTCAAGATAGTGAAGCTTATGATGAAGTTGTTGTTGTTGGTTATCGTTGTAGTGGTTGTGGGGCTGTTAGTGATATAACATATTAAAATAAGCTAGTCTTATAAGATGGTTAATTAACCATTTTACAAGATTAGTTTTTTTGTTGATAAAATAATTTTATTTTTACAACAAATAGTCAACTATTTGTATTATAATGACTTTGTATACAAATTATAAAAAGGAAGGTTAGTAAAGATGGATATTTATGATAAAGCAGTAGAATTACATCGTAGTAATAAAGGTAAGTTAGAAGTAGTTTCAAAAGTAAAAGTTAGTAGTATGGATGATATGGCTTTAGCTTATACACCAGGAGTAGCAAGACCTTGCACTCTTATTAAAGAAGATGAAGATAAGGCTTATGAATTAACAGGTAAAGGCAATAGTATTGCAGTTGTAACTGATGGAAGTGCAGTATTAGGACTTGGAAATATTGGACCTAAAGCAGCGATGCCAGTTATGGAAGGTAAAGCGGTATTATTTAAAGAATTTGCCAATATTGATGCATATCCAATTTGTTTAGATACTCAAGACACAGAAGAAATTATTAAAGCAGTAAAATATATTGCACCTGGTTTTGGGGGTATTAATTTAGAAGATATTAGTGCACCACGTTGTTTTGAAATTGAAGAACGTTTAAAAGCAGAATTAGATATTCCAGTATTCCATGATGACCAGCATGGTACAGCAATAGCAGTTAGTGCTGGATTGATTAATGCTTTAAAATTAGTTAAGAAAAACATGAGTGAAGTTAAAGTGGTTATTAATGGTGCTGGAAGTGCAGGAATTAGTATTTGTAAATTATTATTACAACTAGACGTTAAAAACATTACTATGGTAGATCGTTTAGGGATTGTATGTACTGGTGAAAGCTGGATGAATAGTGCCCAGAAAGAAATTGCTAAAGTAACTAATTTAGATAAAATGCATGGTACTTTAGTAGATGCTATTAAAGGTAGTGATGTATTTATTGGAGTATCAGCAGCTAATGTATTAACACCTGAAATGGTTAAAACAATGAACAATGATGCGATAATTTTTGCCATGGCTAACCCACAACCAGAAATTGAACCATCATTAGCGTTAGAAGCAGGGGCTCGAGTAGTAGCAACAGGACGTAGTGATTATCCAAATCAAATCAATAACGTTTTAGTTTTCCCAGGTATTTTTAGAGGGGCTTTGGATGGACGAGTTGATAATATTACTGAAGAAATGAAAATAGCTTGTGCTAAAGCGATTGCTAATATTATTCCTGAAGATCAGTTAAAAGAAGATTATATAATTCCTGATGCTTTTGATAAAAGAGTTGTACCAGCTGTAAGAAAAGCGGTAATAGAAGCTAAATAAGCACAAAGGAGGTGGACGGGATGATTTTAGATTATCCTAAAGTATATGAAAATAAACAATTAATAGGTCATGGTGGGAATCAAGACTGGTTTATTGATTCATGGGCTAGAAAAGCAGGTTGTGCCAGTGTTAGTGCTACAGATATTTTCATATATTATACTAAAAAGGAAACGGAATTTGATAAGCGAGAGTATCTTGATTATATGAATGAAATGTTTAAGGTAATGGAACCTGGTAAACGAGGTTTTCCTTATGTTTATCTTTATGCCCGTCGCCTTAGTAAATTATTAAATGATTGTAGTTATCAAATCATTCGTCGTCCTCGAGTGGTTGATGCAAACAAAATTGTTTGTGCCAGTATTGATGATGGTCATCCATTAGGATTATTGATTTTAACTCATCGGCGTCGAGCGATTCGTGATGATTTGTGGCATTGGGTCACTATTGTTGGATATGAAGAAACTAAAAAGGGTCTGGTGATTATCTTTTTAGATTGCGGGGAGTTAAAAAGAATTCCAGCCCGGATTATTTTTGAAAAAAGTCGGATGAATGTTGTTAAGATGGTTAGATTTTTTTATTCAAAGTAAAAGATTGAGATTTTCTCAATCTTTTTGTCTAAATGAGGTGTTATGATGGATAGACATATTTATATATATTTACTTATTGTTAATGTGATTGCATTTATTTTATATGGAACTGATAAATATAAAGCCAAACATCATTATTGGCGAATATCTGAAAAAACACTTTTTGCTGTAACGATAGCTGGTGGTGGAGTAGGAGCACTTATTGCAATGTATGTTTTTAGACATAAAACTAAAACACCCCTTTTTAAATGGGGTGTTCCAATCGTTTTGTTAATACAAATATTAATATATTTATTATTAGTAAAACAAAGTTTTACAGTTATACTTGATAAACTGTTATTTTAACATCAATTGTGACATTTAATTTATCAAGAGTATCTAGAACGCTACGGCGTTCTTTTTTGATATGGTAATAATGTGGTGTCATTTTCAATAGATTTAAAGCATCTTCACGATTTGGGATTTCAATAGTTTTAACTAAATCAAAAGATTCAACGTTTTTAAAATCTAAACGAATATATTTATCACTTTTGACTTTGATTTCATCATAAATCAGTTCCTTGATTTCAATTAAATGATTAGGGTTAGCAGTTACATGGATAATATAACCACCAGGTTTTAAAGTTCTTTCTAGTTCCTTTTGATTAACTACAGTAAATAGAGCAGTAATAAAATCAAGTGAGTGATCTAAGATTGGGATATTTTTACTATTACCGACAATCCAATAGATATCTTTAGTATATTTTGTAGCCATATTAATAGCCTCTTTAGAAATATCTAAACCATAAATATTATCATTTTTAAAAGCATTCTTTAAACCATTAGTATAATAACCTTCACCACAACCTAAATCTAATATTTCTAATTGTTGATTGTTTTGATATTTATTAATAAGACTAATAACATTATTTAATATAATATCATAATATCCTTTAGTTAAATAAGCTTTTCTAGCTTGTAAGCTTTCTTTACTGTCGCCGGGATTATTAGAAGCTTTATCAGGGTTTAATAATAGATTGATATATTTAGATTTTGCGATATCGTAACAATGATTATTGATACACTTATATGAGTTTCCTTCTTGGATTAGTGCCTGATGGCATTTTGGACAAGCTAATTTGTGCATTTGTTTCACCTCGCAAAGTATTATAACATAATTCTAATCTGTGGTATAATGTTTTATCGAAGGAGATGGCTTATGAGTTGGTTTACATTAATGGAAATGGCTTTAGTTGCCATAATGACTGTTTATTTGACGTATCATACCCATTTAGTTTTTCGTCCTGTTAAGGAAGCTAAATTAATTACTTTTTTAATTATTGTAGTATTGATTTTTTTATGTCGGATTAGTATGAATGTATTTGGCTTTCTAGTAAATACGTGTTTTTGTTTTATTGTTTTTGATATTATTAATTTAATATTATTTAAAACTAAATTAAATCGTTATTTTAAATTGATTTATCGCCGTGGGATAATTGCTTTGGTTATTAGTATTATTTTAAGTGGTTATGGTATTTATAATGCTAAAAACATAGTTGTTACTACTTATGATGTTGAAATAAATAAAAATTTTGAAGATAAAAGATTGATGGTAGTTTCTGATGTTCATTTAGGTACGGCTATTGGTAAGGATGATTTGGATAAGATCAATGATGAAGCTAATGAAATTAATCCTGATGCAATTGTTTTGCTTGGGGATATTTATGATGAAGGAACAACACAAGAAGAATTTGATTATTCACTGGAAGTTTTTTCTAAATTAGCAGCAGATTTTTCGGTTTATTATGTTGAGGGGAATCATGAAATTGGTTTTCAAGGTGGTAGTCCGTTAAAAGAGTTTAATGTTGTTGATAATCTAGAAAAAATTGGCGTTCAGGTCTTACTTGATCAGGTTGTACAACTTGATGATATATATTTAATTGGCAGGCAAGATTATTCAGTGAAAAGTCGTGTAGCTCTTGAAAATTTAACGAGTAATTTAGATAAAGATAAGCCGTTAGTTTTATTAGATCATCAGCCTCATGAATACGATATTAGTAAGGAACAAGGGATTGATTTAGAATTATCAGGTCATACTCACGCCGGTCAAATTTTTCCACTAGAATATTTTTATAATTTAATTAATGTTAATGATTTAAATTATGGAATGGAAACTGATGGGAATTTTAATGCTATTGTAACATCTGGGATGGGAACCTGGGGCTATGCAATGCGTACTTCTAGGCATAGTGAAATTTTAGTTGTTAACTTGATTAGTAATTAAACTAAATATTTTTGCTTAAATATTATTGACCGTGTTATAATGTCAAAAGATAAGGAGATAAATATGATTGTTATTGAAACTGTTAAATTAACAGATGCTGCGCGTTTATTAGAAATATATCGGCCCTACGTAGAAAAAACGGCAATTTCTTTTGAATATAAAGTGCCAACTCTTTTGGAGTTTGAACAAAGAATAAAAACGACAGTGGCTAAGTATCCATATTTGGTAGCTAAAGATGGTAATCAAATTGTAGGATATGCATATACGTCAGCATTTAAACAAAGGGCTGCATATGATTGGGCAGTAGAAACTTCGATTTATGTTGATGTTAACTATTGTGGTCAAGGAATTGGTAGTGCTCTTTATCGAGAATTAGAAAAAATCACTAAAAAGCAAAATATCATTAATATGAATGCTTGTATTAGTAGTGATAATCAAGATAGTATTTCTTTTCATAAAAAAAATGGCTATCGTCAGGTTGCTTATTTTAGTAAATGTGGTTATAAATTTAATAAATGGCATGATATGATTTGGATGGAAAAGTTTGTTGGTAAACATCCAGATAATCCTAAACCAGTAATATCATATTGTAAGTTACTAGAAACTAAAGATTAAAAGGAGGTTTTAAATAATGGGATTGTTTAAAAAGAAAAAGGAAAAAGTGGATTTGGATCAAGTTTTTAAAGATAAATATAAAGATATAAATCGAACTGTGCAGGATGCAAATAATGAAATAGATTTAGAAATTCAAATCTCTTTATTAGAATTAGCGTATGATAAATATAATGATTTATTTGAATTGATAGATCAAGGAGTGGATTATGATAAAGATCATTTTATTTCATTGCAAGCTGATCTAAAGAAACAAATTAATTTATTGAAAGGTTTATCAGATGAAAATTAAAACATATCAAAAAGATTTTGATTATACATATACATTAGGAGTTTTTGAGACGATTGAATTATTAAAAAGCAAACCTGAACAAGTAATCAGAGTATATCTAAAGAGTAATTCACATTTAAACCAAGGAGTAGCTTTGATTAGTGAACTTTGTCAAAAGCATCATATTGAAGTAGTTGAGAGTGATAAAACAATTAATAAGTTGTCTAAAAAAGATAATTGTTTTGCAATAGCAATTATAAAAAAATATCCAAGTGTATTAAATGATGGAAATCATGTGGTATTGGTAAATCCTGGTGATATGGGTAATATGGGAACAATTATTAGAACTATGCTTGGTTTTGGTTACAATGATTTAGCGATTATCCGTCCAGGGGTTGATGTGTTTTCTCCTCGAGTAATTCGCTCTTCGATGGGGGCAGTATTTAATATTAATTTTGCTTATTATGATAGTTTTGATGAATATTTAGCTAAATATCCTGATCGAAATATTTATCCTTTGATGTTAAAGGGAGCTGAAAATATCCATCGTTTTAAAATACCTGAAAAAAAATATTCATTAGTATTTGGTAATGAAAGCAGTGGCTTACCTGATGAATATTTGAATTATGGCCAATCAATCTTTATACCACATACAGATAAAATAGACTCATTAAATTTATCAATGGCTTTAGGAATAACGCTGTGTTATTTTTCTAAAGATAATTTTATAGATAAAACGGTTTTAAGAGATTAGAAGGTGTGTTATTTGGGAGCGCACCTTTTTATGTAAATGTTAATGATAAAATATTATTGACATAATAATAAAATATAATATAATAAAACTGTCAAAATATTTTGACCAGCTTTAAAAGGCTGTTAGGAGTGATTGCTATTCTAATTGTTCTCCAAATATATGTTTTAGTACTATCTCTCCTGTATCTAAAGAAAATGACACGATGTATTTACCATAAAACGATATATTTCCCACTGGTATCTGTTTTGTATGGCTGTTTTCTATCGGTAATGACTTGATTAAGTGTCATTTTCTTTTTTTAACTAAAAAAAACTCATTGTTTTTATGGAAATTTAGAGGAAATAATAGTATTATTATAACAGAAAAAAGAAAAGGAGAATTTATTATGGGATTAGTTTCAGCAACAGAAATGTTAAATAAAGCAAAAGAAGGACATTATGCAGTTGGTCAATTTAACATTAATAATCTTGAATGGACAAAATCTATTCTTTTAACTGCAGAAGAATTAAAAGCGCCAGTAATTTTAGGAGTATCTGAAGGTGCTGCTAAATATATGACTGGTTATAAAACAGTAGCAGCTATGGTATCAGCAATGGTTGATTCATTAGGAATTACTGTACCTGTAGCTTTACACTTAGACCATGGTAGCTATGAAGGAGCTAAAGCTGCTTTAGATGCTGGTTTCTCTTCAATCATGTTTGATGGTTCTCATTATGGAATTGAAGAAAACATTGAAAAAACTAAAGAAATCGTTGAATTATGCCATGCAAAAGGTGTTTCTGTAGAAGCAGAAGTAGGATCTATCGGTGGTGAAGAAGACGGTGTTGTCGGAAAAGGTGAAGTAGCCGATCCAAAAGAATGTAAAATGATCGCTGATTTAGGAGTAGATTTCTTAGCAGCTGGTATTGGAAATATTCATGGTAAATATCCAGAAAATTGGGAAGGTTTAGACTTTAATGCATTAGATGCTATCCAACAAGAAACTGGAAAATTGCCATTAGTATTACATGGTGGAACTGGAATTCCTGAAGATATGATTAAAAAAGCAATCAACTTAGGTGTTTCTAAAATCAATGTAAATACTGAATGTCAATTATATTTCCAAGAAGCAACAAGAAAATACATTGAAGCTGGAAAAGATTTAGAAGGTAAAGGATTTGACCCTCGTAAATTATTAGCACCAGGTGCTGCAGCTATTCAACAATGTGTTAAAGAAAAAATGGAAATCTTTGGATGCATTGGTAAAGCATAATAGAAGATATTTAAATTTAGGAATCTCACTTAATGGTGGGATTCTTTTTTTATAGTCAATTAAATTATTATATTTACAATATAGATGTTGACCACGAGCTTGAATGATCAAAGCGGCTGTTAATATAAGCAAACTAACGATTGTTATATAGGAGTTTGTTGTTTTAGGATATCTATTTATAATTCATTTAGGATAGTTTTAAACTTATATTGACGGTTATAAAGTTTGGTTTTAAAATAGTATAAACTCATTTGTTTTATTTTGGTGATAAGTTAGATTTGACTAAAATCATTTGTGAAATTAAATTTTAAATTTAGGTTGTTTTTGCCTATAATTTAATATATAGTAGTAACGTAGAAAAAAATAAAGGAGGACTAAAATGAGTGAGGTAATTGCTATTGAAGGCGGACATAAATTAAATGGAACAGTGGTTATAAGTGGTGCGAAAAATGCTACCGTAGCTTTAATTCCTGCGATTGTCTTAGCGGATAGTCCTGTGACTATATATGGTGTACCCAATATTTCTGATGTAGATGCATTAGGAGTATTATTGAAAGAATTGAATTGTGAAGTTATAAAGGGTGATGGAGAGCTTGTTGTTGATCCATCAAATTTAATAAATAAACCATTAGTAAGCGAAGCTGTTGATAAACTTAGAGCTTCTTATTATTTA
This sequence comes from Erysipelatoclostridium sp. An15, assembly GCF_002160675.1. Lineage (NCBI taxonomy): Bacteria > Bacillati > Bacillota > Erysipelotrichia > Erysipelotrichales > Coprobacillaceae > Thomasclavelia > Erysipelatoclostridium sp. An15. Next base: position 34,841 of record NZ_NFLA01000002.1, on the reverse strand, counting down.
ATGGGGGCATTACTTGGGAAATGTAAAAAAGTTACTATGAAAATGCCTGGTGGGTGTTTTTTAGGGCCTCGTCCAATTGATTTACATATCAAAGGATTTGAAGCTTTAGGGGCGACTGTTAATTATTGTGAAAATGGAACTTATACAATTGAGGCAGAACGTTTAGTAGGAAATAAAATCTATTTAGACTTTGCTTCAGTAGGAGCAACTATTAATATTTTATTAGCAGCGGTTAAAGCTGAAGGAAAAACAACAATTGAAAATGCAGCTAAAGAACCAGAAATTATCGATGTAGTCAACTTGCTTACTAAAATGGGAGCTAAAATTCGTGGTGCTGGTACTGATACGATTACTATTGAAGGGGTAGAAAAACTTGATGGATGCTATCATGAAATTATTCCTGATCGTATCGAAGCTGGAACATTTTTAATTATAGCAGCTGCGGCTGGAGAAAAAGTGATTGTTCAAAATGTTATCCCACAACATTTAGAGGCGGTTACTTCAAAACTGAAAGAAGTCGGCGTAAAAATGGATATAATTGGTGATAGTATAATTGTTCATGGTGGTATAGAAAACTTAAAACCAGTGGATATTCGTACTCAAGTGTATCCAGGTTTTGCAACTGATTTACAACAGCCATTAACAGCATTGTTGACGCAATGTCAAGGAGTTTCTCAGGTGGTAGAAACTATTTATCCAGAAAGATTTGGACATTGTTATCAGTTAAATTCAATGGGAGCGAAAATTGATCAAGAAGAAGCGATGTGTTATGTCAATGGGCCAACTAAATTGCATGGTAATCGAGTTTATGCAACTGATTTAAGATGTGGGGCGGCATTGATTGTTGCTGCATTATTGGCAGATGGTGTTACAGAAATTGGTAATGTTTATCACATTGATCGTGGCTATGAAAATATTGATCATAAATTAATTTCGCTTGGTGCAGTCATTACAAGACGTCAAGTTGAAGATTAATTGATAAATTAGAAAAAATGTCTTGAAATCTTAATATTTTAATGTTATTATACTATGGCAACTTACTTTGTAGTCAAAGGACTATAAGGCGGAAGGAGATTGAGAAAATGAAAAAAGGAATTCATCCAAATTACAAAAAAGTAAAAGTCGTTTGTACTTCTTGTGGAAACGAATTTGAATCAGGATCAGTATTAGACGAAGTACGTGTTGATACTTGCTCTAATTGTCATCCTTTCTATACTGGTAAACAAAGATTTGCTAGTGCTGATGGACGAGTAGAAAAATTCAATAAGAAATACGGTTTAAAATAATCGATTGAGGCTTCGGCCTCTTTTTTTGTGCAAAATAAAAAATCTTATTTAAAAATAAGACTTGAAATATTATGTAAATAAAATTATAGCTATTAATCCCTAGCTGCTGCTTCTCGGGCAAAGGCAATCATTAGATCTGCAATGGGAAAGCAGGAGAAACAGCAGCAAGAGTATTTTCAGCTTATTTAAATTGGTTTTAAATAAGCATAGAAAAGCATATTTGTTGTTTATTTTTTATCTTGAAGATAGATATCAGCGATAATTTGGGCAACTCGTTCGATACCTAAATCACTATTGATTGTTAAATCAAAGTTTTTTAAATGACCCCATTTTTTAGTGGTATAGTAGTTATAATAATTACTACGTCCTTTATCGCGCTTCATGACATATTTTTTATAATCATCATGTTGTTCTTTATATACTTCTTTAACACGATGGATTCTTGACTCTAATGGGGCGTGAATAAAGATGGTTAAAACATCATCATAATCTTCTAAAATATAGTCGGCACATCCGTTAACAATGATACATGAATCATGATTAGCTAGATGGCGTATGATTTTAGATTGCATAACAAAAACTTGGTCATTTAAAGGTAAGCTGAACGCTGCTGACGACATTGTATACATAAAGCTTGAAGATTTTTGTTCAGAAACTTTACGAATTGCATCAACATCCATTCCCATTTCTTTTGCCGCTAAATCAATTACTTCATTATCGTAGTAGAATAAACCAACTTTTTCGGCTACTTTTTGTGCAATTAAGCGACCACCAGAACCGTATTCTCTGGCAATTGTAATTATTCTAGGCATAATAAATCCCCCTTTATTTAATATTTTATCACAAATGATAGTAATGATGATACTTTTTTTATTTATAGAAATAATTTACGTTAAAATTAAATTTGCATTTTGATGAGATTAAAATAATTGTTTTTATTTATGTTTATTTGTATAATATTGTAAATAAAGAGGAGGAAAAATGGAATTTCATGTATTAGCAAGCGGTTCAAAGGGAAATAGTACTTTTATTTTTGACCATGGGGTTGGCATTTTGATAGATTGTGGTATCACTAGGAAACAATTGTTATTCAAATTAAAAAGTCTGGGTTTTGATGAAAGCAATATTAATGTTGTTTTATTAACTCATGATCATTATGACCATAATAAAAATATTGGTATTTTTGACACTAAAATCTGTTTTTGTGGAAAAGGGTGTATAAAAGATGTTGACGATAGCCATATTTTAAAGCCATATCAAGAAATACAGTTAAGTGGATATAAAATATTGCCCTTAAGTATTTCTCATGATGCAACAAGCCCATTGGCTTTTGTAATTGAAGGGAGTAAAGAAAATATTTTATATATGACTGATACTGGTTATGTATCGCAAAAAAATCGTCAGTATCTTCACAATCTAAATTATTATATTATTGAAAGTAATCATGATATTGAGATGTTAATGGCAACTAAACGACCATTTTTTTTAAAACAAAGAATACAAAGTGACACTGGGCATTTAAACAATGAATACAGTGCTCGATTGATGGTTGAGATGATTGGGGATAAAACTAAGGAAATTGTTTTAGCACATTTAAGTGAAGAAGCCAATACAAAAGAAAAAGCTTTGGCTACCTATCATCAGATTTTTATCGAAAATGGTGTTGATTTTGAAAATATTAAAGTAGCTAGTCAAGTTGATGTAGTTAGTGGAGGCAAACGTGAAGATTAAAATTATTTGTGTTGGAAAATTAAAAGAAAAGTATTTAGTAGCAGGAATAAAAGAATATTTAAAAAGATTGCAAGCATATTGTAAAGTTGAAGTATATGAAGTTAGCGATGAAAGTATTCCTAATAACTGTTCTTTGTCTGAGGAGACAATTATAAAGGCTAAAGAAGGACGAAGGATGTTAGATAAAATCAAACAAGATGATTATGTTATTTTATTGGATGTTGATGGAAAACAGTTAGATTCAGTTGAGTTAGCTAACAATATGGAAAGTGCAATGATTTCAGGAAAAAGTACGATTGATTTTGTTATTGGTGGTTCTTTAGGCCATGGTGAAGAAATATTAGATCGAGCTGATTTACGCTTAAGTTTTTCAAAAATGACTTTTCCGCATCAATTAATGCGTTTGGTTTTGGTAGAGCAAATTTATCGAGCATTTAAAATTATGAAAAATGAGCCGTATCATAAATAATTAAATAATTTAAAAAGTAAAAATAAATGATGGATAAGGGCAACAAAGTGCCCCTTTTTGCAGTAAAAAATGTATTTCATAAATGAAGGATAGATTAGCAAATATATTATTCTTAAATTTCTATCTTTTTATCAAAAATTACATAAGTATTAAAAAAATTATGATTTAATTAGTTGTGATAAAATTAATAAGTAAAAATTATATTTGTGATAATTGGATATGTTTAAGATATTTTAAATAGAAGTTGTTTTATTAAGTGTAAGCATGATATGATATGAAAAAAGGAGGCGTTGACTGTGGAAGTTGTTTTGGTAATTAGCATGTTTGTTTGTACAGCTTTAGCGTTAAACTTTCTGGTGAATGGAAAACATAAGTTATCAGGAACGTTTGAAGTTATAAATTTGTGTTTGATCGTAGCGACAGCATATCAATTTAAATTGGTTGATACGATTATTTGGGTATTAATAGTATTGGCACTTATTATTCTTGTTTTATTATTTTTAAATAAGAAAAGAAAAGATAAGAAAATGCAAAGTGAATTAATTGAAGCGAGAATTGTTGATAAAGGAGAATAAAATGGAAACTGTAAATATTGTAATTGAAATGGAAAATGGAGATGTAATGAAAGGAGAATTATATCCTGAAGTTGCACCAATAACTGTAAAGAATTTTTTAGATTTAATTGATCAAGATTTTTATGCAGGATTAATTTTTCACCGCGTTATTCCTGGATTTATGATTCAAGGAGGTGGATATGATGCAAGTTTTAACCATCATGAAGCACCAAGTATTAAAGGCGAGTTTAGCAGTAATGGCGTGAAAAATGATTTGTTACATACTCGTGGAGTACTATCAATGGCACGAACAATGATACCAGATTCGGCATCATCACAATTTTTTATTATGCACGAAGCAGCACCACATTTAGATGGTGAATATGCAGCATTTGGTAAAATTACTGATGGATTGGAAGTAGTTGATAAAATTGCTAATGCGCCAAGAAATTTTCAAGATTGTCCAAATGAGCCAATTGTGATTAAAACAATTAAACGTGTTTAAAATGGGAAATAGGTTTGGATAGCAGGCTTTAATAACGTAGAGGTAGTAACTAACCGGATGATTTGAATACTAGCTTCTTTTATAGAAGCTAGTATTTTTGTGAATTGAAACTTTACGATTTTTAAGTGGTAATTTTAGGCAAAAGTTATATAATAGTTTAAAGATAGGGGATGATGCGATGGATAAATATGATATTAAAAAGAAATATTCACAATTGTATCGAGCTACGACTAAAAAAATAAGCCGATTAATGGTGCCTAAAATGAAATACATTGCTGTTGATGGGGTTGGAAATCCTACCGTTGCAGAATTTAAACTTAAGTCAGAACTGATGTTTAGCTTAAATAAAATTTTAAAAAAATATTATTTAATGGAAAATATTCAATTTAGTGGTGCTAAACTTGAAGGAATTTGGGATACGTATGATAACAGTCATTTTGATGTAACACGTAAAAAAATGATTAAGTATACATTATTGATGCCTCAACCTGATATATTAACAAATGAAATGCTTGAGGAGGCTAAAGCAAAATTGTTTAGTAAAACAGAGAGTTTTTTTTCTTTGGATATTTATTTAAAGGAATTCGAAGAAGGGGAATGTTTACAGATGTTACATATTGGTCCCTATAACACAGAAATAAATTCTACTAAAAAGTTAATGGAGTATATTACGGTAGCTAATTTAAAATTAAGTGGATTTCATCATGAAATATATTTAAATAATCCTAAAAAAGTAGCACCTGAAGATTTAAAAACTATAGTACGTTATCCAGTGGAGGGAAATTAGAATGAAATTAATGTTTATATCCGATATACATGGATCATATTATTATTTAAATAAAGCACTAGAAGCTTATTATAATGAAAAGCCTGATAAGTTAATTTTATTAGGCGATTTATTATATCACGGGCCTCGTAATGATTTACCGAAAGAATATGCACCTAAGAAGGTTATACCTGTTTTGAATGATTTAAAGAATACAATTATTGCTGTTAGAGGAAATTGTGATGCAGAAGTTGATCAGATGGTTCTTGATTTCCCGATGATGGCAGATTATGCAACAATTGATGTTGATGGACATCATTTCTTTTTAAGTCATGGTCATTTATTTAATGAAGAAAATTTACCTAATTTAAATGAGGGTGATATTTTTGTTTATGGTCATATTCATAGACCAGTAGCTAAGTGCGAAAATGGGATTTATATTATAAATCCATCATCAATTTCTTTGCCTAAAGAGGGAAGGAATAGTTATGGTATTTATGAAGATGATAAATTTATTATTAAAGAATTTGATAATACAATTGTAAAGGAAATTATAATTAAATAAATATAAGAAATATTAGTGACACGTGTCAAAAATATTTAATAAAATTGATAGAAATAATATATGAAAGTGTTATAATATAAGTACATAGAAAACTAAATAATTAGATGTGAAAGGAGTAATTTTTTTATGTACAAAATTTTATTGGTATGTAATGCTGGAATGTCTACAAGCATGCTAGTACAAAGAATGGAAAAAGCTGCTGAAGCTGATGGTATTGATGCTAAAATCATTGCTTTACCAATTACAGATGCAGCTACTCAATTGGATGAATGGGATGTTATAATGTTAGGCCCACAAGTTCGTCATGAATTAAAAGGATTAAAAACAAAAACAACTACACCTATAGAAGTAATCGAAATGCGCGATTATGGAATGATGAATGGTGAAAATGTATTAAAAGCAGCAATTAAAGTTATTGATTCTAAATAATAGTTATCTATAAAAAGCCCTAATGGGCTTTTTTGTTTTGTTTAAAAAATGCAAGTTCTTAATGTTTTTTTATTGATTGATTTATCTAGATGTTAAATAATTAAAAAGTCCGTGCAAATTTATTAAAAGTATGGTATTTTTAAATTAGAGAGCAGCTAGGAGGGGTATCATGGTAAAATACATCGAAATTGCAGATGATATTAGATCCAAGATAAAAGGTGGCAAATACACCTATGGACAAAAACTCCCATATGAATATGTATTATGTGTGACATATCATTGTAATAAAGAAACAATGAAAAAAGCTCTGGATATTTTGGTTAAAGAGGGATTGATAATTAGAAGACGAGGGGCTGGAACTTTTGTTAAGGATTATGATCCGTCTTCTGATTCGCCTAATAAAGCTAATCTTTTTACTAAAGGATTGACACAACGCTATGAAGGAATTAAAAAAATTGAAACAGAGGTAATTGTTTTTGAGGTTATTCCAAGCGATGAGCATATATCGAAAAAATTACAAATTGAAGAAGGTTCGTTTGTTTATCATATTATAAGATTTAGAAAGCTAGACAATCGACCCTATGCTTTGGAAATTATTTATATGCCAATATCAGTAATTCCTAATTTAAAACTGGAACATTTAAAATCATCAATTTATCGATATATTGAAAAAGATTTAAAACTAAAAATCCAAAGCGCTCATAAAAAAGTTCGTGGGCATTTATCATCACCTTTAGAACAACAATATTTAGGACTAAAGGAAACGGATCCGTATTTTGAAGTTGAACAGATAGCGTACTTAAGTACTGGCGTAATTTTCGAGTATTCATTTTCAAGGTTCCATTATAATGATTTTGAGTTACAAACTGTTACAGTTGCTACGTAAAACACTACATTTATGTAAGCGTTTTTAATTTTTTTTCAAAAAAATATACGGTTAAAAACCCTCAATATACCAATGTTTTTTTAGTCGATACCGGTTTTATTTTTAAAAGTATGGTACTTTTAATTGCAAAAAGCATTGACTTTTTGGCAATTAAATTTTATACTTATATTGTCAATAGATATTTTAAGGGAGGAAAAAATATATGGACAAAATGGCAGATGTCCTTGGACGTGTTGGTGCGTGGTGTGGACAAAACAAGTATTTATCTGCAATTAAAAATGCGTTCCAAACTTTCATGCCTTTAACTATTGCCGGTGCGATAGGGGTATTATGGTGCAACGTATTAGTTAACGCAGATTCTGGGTTAGGTATGTTCTGGGAACCAATCATGGCTCTTGATTTTATTAACCCAGCATTCTCAGCAATTCAATTTGCTACAATTTCATGTATCACAGTTGGTATCACTTTTGGTATCGCTCAAGAAATTGGTGAATCAAATGGTGAAACTGGATACTTCGCAGGTTTATTAGGACTTGCTTGCTGGTTAGCAGTAACTCAAAATAGTTTTGGTAACTATGCATTAGTAGAAGGTGCTGATAAAGCAGCAAAAGTAGTATTAAATGATTCAGGTGCAATGACAGTGTTCGCTGGTCTAAGTGGAAATACCTTAGGTGCAACTGGTCTATTTACAGGTATGATTATTGGTGTTGTTTCAGTTGAAATCTTCTGTGCATTACGTAAAGTTGATAAATTGAAATTAAAAATGCCTGAATCAGTTCCACCTGGTGTTGCTCGTGCATTCGAAGTATTAATTCCTGCATGTATTACTTTAATCATTATTGCAGTTATTGGACGCTTAGCTGAATTAGCAACTGGTCAATACTTGAATGACTTGATCTCTACTTATATTCAAGGTCCTTTAGGTTCAATTGGTGCTACAGTTCCAGGTGTTATCGTTATTTATTTATTAATCATGTTATTCTGGTTAGTTGGTATCCATGGTAACAACATGTTATCAGCTGTAAAAGAAGCTTTATTTACTCCAATTATGCTTGAAAATATTGAAACTTTCTCAAAAACTAACGATGCTTATAGCGATGAATTAGGAATTTTCGCAATGGCTTGGTTACAAATGTTCGGTGAATTCGGTGGTTCTGGGGTTACAATCGGTTTAGTTATCTCAATCTTAGTATTCGGTAAACGTGAAGATAACCGTACAATCGCAGGTATCTCTTCAGTTCCAGCATTATTCAACATTAACGAAACTGTTACATTTGGTATCCCAATGGTATTAAACCCAATCTTAGGTATTCCATTCGTATTGGCTCCAATTGCAACTATCGTTGTTGGTTATATTTTAACAGTTATTGGCTTCTGTCCAAAAGCAGTTATCAATACTCCTTGGACAACTCCACCTATCTTACATGGTTTCTTAACTACAGGTGCCAATGTAATGGGTGCAGTTTCTCAAGCAATTGCTTTGGTTGTATCTATCGTAATCTATGCACCATTCTTAATTGCATACGAAAGATTCCAAAACAAACAAGCTGCAGAATAAAAATAATATGTTTGAAAGGAAAGACGGAGTTTCCGTCTTTCTTTTATTTAATAATATAGCAGCTATAAGTTATGGGTTTGGGATAATTTATAATTGCTATAATGTTTTAGGTACGATATAATATTATAGTAAATATTTTTTAGAAGAGAGGTTATTATGAAAAAAATAGAATTTAAACGGGCGTTAAATCCGGCAATTTTATATTTTGAAATATTTTATATAATATATGTGGTTGTAGAATTTATCTTTGGTAATTTAATGAGTGCAATTATTGTAGCTATTTTTGGTATAGCGATAGTAGTTTATTTCAATTTATTTCGTCCTTATAAATATACAATAGAACGTAAAAACTTAATTATTAATCGTCGTCTTGGCAAAGATAAAGAAATTAATCTTCTTACTTGTGAAACAATTTGTGATCCGGTTCCAAAGATGACTAAAATCATTACTAGCCCTCGTGCTTTAGAAATTTATACAGGAAATAAAAAAAGAATTGTTGTTACACCTAGAGATCGTATGAAATTTATTGAAGAAGTTGTTAGAGTTAATAAACGTATTCATGTTCAAAATAAAGAATATGCGGCAACTCATCATTCATATGAAAAGAAACGTAAAAGAAGATTGAAGGAAGAAGCACAAGCTGCTAGAAAGCAGGAAACAAAAAGTTAATATAATAATAAAAAAGTAATCGCTATGATTACTTTTTTTGTTGATGAATAAATATTATCAGAATAATAAAAAAATATTATTTTAATGTTGACACTAGAAACAACTAACTGTATAATAACGGCATACAAGGCATATATTATATATATATGGTTGTATTGGTAAACTACAAGGGGGAACTTAGAATGGAAGATATGAATAAGTTATTAGAAGATTACGGAATTTTAGCTTTCACTGATGATACAATGAAAGAACGTATTCCTAAATCTATTTACAAAGCTTTTCATGAATCTTTAGATAAAGGTGAAGAATTATCTAAAGAATGTGCTACAGTAATTGCGAACGCAATGAAGATTTGGGCATTGGAACATGGAGCTACTCATTTTTCACACTGGTTTATGCCAATGACAGGTTTAACAGCTGAAAAACATGATGCATTTTTAGAACCAGAAGGATCTAAAGCAGTTTTACAATTTAGTGGTAAAACTTTAAGAAAAGGTGAACCTGATGCTTCATCATTCCCATCTGGTGGCTTAAGAGCAACATTTGAAGCTCGTGGATATACTGCATGGGATTGTACATCACCTGCGTTTGTTAAAGATGGAACACTATATATTCCTACTTTGTTTTGTTCATATACAGGTGAAGCACTAGATAAAAAGACACCATTACTTAGATCATGTGATGCTTTATCTAAAGCGGCATGCCGTTTATTACCATTAATTGGTGTAGATGGAGTAACAAAAGTGTCAGCTTCTGTTGGTGCTGAACAAGAATATTTCTTGGTAGAAGATAAATATTATCAAGAAAGAATGGACTTAAAATTAACAGGTAGAACTTTATTTGGTGCAATGGCACCTAAAGGTCAAGAATTAGAAGATCACTATTTTGGAAGTCTTAAACGTAAAGTTTCTGCTTTCATGAAAGATTTGGATCGTGAATTGTGGAAATATGGTATTCCATCAAAGACTAAACACAATGAAGTTGCTCCTGCTCAACACGAAGTTGCTTGTGTATATACAAAAGTAAATATTACTAGTGACAACAACCATTTGTTAATGCAGATCATGCAGGATGTTGCTAAGGCTCATGGTTTACGTTGTTTATTACATGAAAAACCTTTTGCTGGTGTAAATGGTTCTGGTAAACATAATAACTGGTCTGTTATGACAAATACTGGTATTAATTTATTTGATCCAGGTAGTAATCCAGTTGAAAATAAACCATTTATTGCATCACTTGCATGTACTATTAAAGCGGTTGATGAATATGCTGATTTATTAAGAATGAGTATTGCAAGTGCTGGTAATGATCATCGTTTAGGTGCTAATGAAGCACCACCAGCAATTATTTCAATGTTTTTAGGAGAAGATTTAAATGCATTAATTGAAGAAATTTGTGATGGTAAAAAGATTAGTAAAATTGATACTGGACGTTTTGCAACTGGGGTTTCAGTTGTTCCAACATTCTCTAAAGATAATACTGATCGTAACCGTACTTCACCATTTGCATTTACTGGAAATAAATTTGAATTTAGAGCAGTTGGTTCTAGTCAATCAATTGCCGGGCCAAATACTATTTTAAATGCTATTTTAGCTGATGAAATGGAAAAAATGGCAGATGAATTAGAAGCTGGAAAAACTTTTGACGAAGTTGTCAAGGAATTCATTTCTGAACATAAAAGAATTATCTTTAATGGTGATGGATATTCAGCTGAATGGGAAGAAGAAGCAGCTAGACGTGGTTTATTAAATAATAAAAATACTGTAGATGCTTTAAAATGTTTAAAAGAAGAAAAGAATTTAGAAATGCTTGATCGCTTAGGTGTTTATAGCCGTGTTGAATTAGGTTCTCGTTATGAAATTTTACTTGAAAACTATGTTAAAACAATCCAAGTAGAAGGATTAACAGCGTTAAAGATGGCTAAAACACAAATCTATCCTGCAGTTTGTGATTATTTGAGTAAAGTATCTTCAGAAGTTATTTCTGGAAAAGAAGCGGGTATTGATGTTGGTTTCTTAGTTGATGATGCAAATAAATTAGCAGGATTAATTAAAACAATGAAACAACAAATCGATGTTTTAGATAAAGATATTACTGATGCTCAAAATATGGATGTAGAAATATTTGAACAAGCAGTTGCATGGCGTGATAATGTATTTAAAGCAATGAATGAATTACGTGAAACTGTAGATACAGTTGAAACATTAGTAGATGCTGACTATTGGCCAATTCCAACATATGTAGATTTACTATTTGGAATTTAAAAATATCTAATTAAATAATATGAAGACATGAGCTTGAGGGGTTCTTTGGGCTCATGTTTTTTTTTTTTTTTTTAATGGGTGCCTAATAGCATTTTTATAAAAGCGTATAATAATATAAGGAGGTAAGACATGTATTTTCCAAGTATTGATTCGTTTAGTTTTACAGGGATAGCTGTTATTCTTGGTTTTTTTCTTACTAATGAGTTTTCAGTAAATGAACAAGCGGCATTAGGAGCCTGGTTTAATGTAATTGGTGATATTTTATCATCAAATGCAGCTTGGCAGGCAGTATTAAATGAGCGTTTTGAAGATAAAGAAAAGGATGATGAAGATAGTTTGACTGTAATCAAAGAGGCTTTAGAAAAGTTAAAAGATAAAGTTGAAAAGTGGGAAAAAGAAAATGAACCTAATAATCATTAGATTCATTTTTCTTTTTTTGCCATAAATAAAGAAACAGTAGCATAATTAAACAGCCAGTACTATCAATTAAAACATCAGTGAATTGACCACTTCTGCCACTAATAAACAATTGATGAAATTCATCACTACAAGCATATAAAAAAGAAATTAAAAATGTTATTTGGAATATAATTCTTTTATTAAAAGCAATTTTAATTAGTGCGTAATATGTAAATAACGCTAGGATAGCATATTCGCTCATATGAGCTAGTTTACGGATTAGAAATGTTAATGTTTCTTTATCGATATTTATAAATTGTAATATTATATTAGCAAAAAAATTGCTTTGTGATGAAGAGTCGTTACCGTTAGTATTCGACATTATAAAAATAAAAATCATCCAAATAATCATCGGTAAAAAGTATCTTATTTTTTTCATGGAAATAATTATAGTAGATATTGCAAAATATGACAAGTTTTTAATGAAGAAATCGTTTAGTTTGATAGTATTAGTGATTAAGTGATAAAATTAAGATATTAAAGGGAAAAGATGTATGTTTATGAGAAAATTCTCATTTAATTATTATGTGTTTTTAAGCAAAAACAATTAAAATTAAGTTATGATATAGATGTAAAGGAGGAAATGAGATGGAAAAATTGTTAAGGTATAAAAAACAAGTAGTTATTCTAGCTGTTTTGTTAATAGTTCTAATTGTTTTTTCAGGAATATATATTTTGAATACAACTTTAAACAATATTAACTGTTCTAAAAGTGAAGCACACATGATCGCTTTAAATCATTTTCCTGGATCAATAATATCCTCTGAAATTGAATATGATAACTTAGAAATAATATATGAAATTGCAATTCGTGACCAGAATTTAGAAGTAATAGATGTAGAAGTTAGTGCAAAAACTAGTGAAATTATCGGTTATGAATATAAGGAGTGATAAAAGTGGCAATACTAATAGTAGAAGATGAAAAAAATATGTCTAATTTATTAAAGTTAGAATTAACGCATAGCGGCTATCAATGTGATCAGGCTTTTGATGGTGAAGATGGATTAAAAAAATCATTAGAGAATGATTATGAATTAATACTTTTAGACTTGATGTTGCCAAGGATAAACGGAATAGAGCTATGTCGCCAATTACGTGAAAAAAAACAAACACCAGTAATTATGTTGACAGCACGTGATGAAGTAATGGATAAAGTAAATGGTTTGCAAGTAGGAGCAGATGATTATTTAGCTAAACCATTTGCAATGGAAGAATTGTTGGCAAGAATTAATGCTTTATTAAGACGAGTAAATATGCAAAATAAAGTTAATGAGTATGTTTATGGTCAAGTTAAAATGATTATTGATAAGCGGCAGGTTTTTTATCAAGAACATGAGGTAACTCTAACGACAACTGAATTTGATTTGTTGGCTCTATTAGTAAAAAATGGTGGTAAAGTGGTCAGTCGTAATGATATTCTTGATCAAGTTTGGGGTTATGATGGTGATGTTTCGACTAATGTTGTTGAAGTATATATTCGGTATTTGCGTAATAAAATGAAAGGTATTCCAATCGAAACAGTTCGTGGAGTAGGGTATCGTTTGGGATGAAAAAAAAGTCATTTCGATTTCAATTAATTAGCTCAACATCATTAATTATTATGAGTGTAATTGTTTTGTTTAGTTTAATTCTTGTACTTTATATGGTTTATTATTTGCTGATTGTTGGCCGTATCTATGCGATGGATGAAGATCTAGCAATTCCTATTGCAGGGGTAGTAATAGTTCTTTTACTAATTTTGTTGGTTGTAGCATTAGTCACAAGTATTATTTGTGGAGTTGTAATTAGCAAGCGTTTTTTAAAAACGGTAGAACAATTTACTAATAATATTCAAAAAATAAAAAGCGATGGTTTTGAACATCGTCTAAAAATTGAAGGAAATGATGAACTAGCAATGTTAGGACGAGAATTTAATGAGACAATTAGTTTAGCACATCAAGCATTAAAACAACAAGATCAATTTGTAAGTGATGCATCACACGAATTAAAAACACCACTTGCAATTATTAAAGGAAACATTGAAATGTTGCAGCGCTGGGGTAAAGATGACCCGGAAATTCTAAATAATGGTTTAGAGGTTGCTCATAGTGAAGTTGAACGTTTAGCGCAATTATGTAATGAATTATTACATTTAACAAGAGAGATGAAGATTCAATGTGATAATCCAATTGAAGTAGGACCAATTGTTGAAGAAATTGTAAATAATTTTAAAGAAATGCATCCAGAATTTGAGTATGTAATTACAGTAAATTCAACTGATCAAGTTTGGATGCAACCAGAGCATTTGAAACAATTATTAATTATTTTGATAGATAATGCAATTAAATATGCACGAGATGATTCTAAAAAAATTGAAATATCTTATGATTCATTAAAATTTAAAGTAAAAGATTACGGCATTGGAATAGATACTGATAAAATTGAATATATATTTGATCGTTTTTATCGGGCCGATGAATCAAGAGCCCAAAATAATAACAATTTTGGATTAGGACTGGCAATTGCTAAAAGAGTTTGTAGCAGTTATGGGTATTCATTAGAAGTTGCCAGTACGATAAATGAATATACTGAATTTACAATAACATTTATAAGGAGTAGTGAATGATATGAAAAAATTAGCAAGTTTAGTTTTATTAGGATTAGTATTAGTAGGATGTAGTAATAGCGGTAGTGGTGATGTTATGACGATGGAAGAAGCCCAAAAAATAGCTTTAGAAGAAGTAGATGGTGAAGTTATTAAATCAAGCAAAGATCGTGATGATGGAAGAACATATTATGAGTTTGAAATTGTAACTGATAGTGAAAAATATGATTTAGAAATAGATGGTGAAAGTGGTGATATTGTTAAAAAAGAAAAAGATGATGATTATGTAGCTAATCAAAACACAACTAATAATCAAACTAATCAAACAACTATTACCGAAGACGAGGCTAAGAAGATAGCTACAGATCGAATTGGTGGTAGTGGTGAATTTGTTAGATGTGAATTAGATAATGATGACGGTGTTTTAAAATATGAAATTGAAGTGATTAAAGATAACACTGAATATGATATAGATGTTGATGCCACAACTGGTGAAATTACAAAATACGAAGAAGATCGACGTTAAACTATCCAGATAATTGGATAGTTTTTCTTTTTGTTTAATTGTTGATAAAATAAACTGTTTATTATATAATAGTTTAAAATTAAACTATTCGAGGTGAAAGAATGAAAACATTTAGTCTAACTATTTATTCATACATATTGAAATATTATAATAGTTTATTTGATGATTTGATAAAGGAGTATCAAATATCTCAAATTGAAATTGATATCTTAGCTTTTTTAGCAAATAATCCTGAATATCATTATGCTCAAGAAATTGTTGATGTTCGTGGTATTTCTAAAGCTCATGTTTCCATTGCGGTTGAAAAATTAGTAAAACGAGGTTTTTTAAATCGCGAAACGGATCCTAAAAATAGAAGATGTAATATTTTAAAAATTACTGATGAAGCAAGTGAATTGATTACTAAAATTCAAGATGTTCAAAGTTATTATACTAAACAAGTTTACCAGGGAATGAGTAAAGAAGATAAAGAAAATTTTAACTACTATTTAAGTAAAATGTATCAAAATATAGGAGGGAAAATTAATGAATGAACGACTAGAAAATGAAAAAATATCAACATTATTAATTTCGTTAGCTATCCCATCAATATTAGCTCAGTTAACAACTTTAATTTATAATCTAGTTGATCGAATTTATATTGGCAGATTACCCAATAGTTCATTAGCAATTGCTGGAATTGGTTTATGTACTTCAATTATTACAATAATTACAGCAGTTACTAATTTATTTGGCCGTGGTGGGGCACCATTAGCTTCCATTCGCTTAGGTGAAAAAAATACTGAAGAAGCACAAAAAATTTTAGGGAATTGTTTTAAAAGTTTAATGATTACATCAATTATCATTATTGTGATTTTAAATCTATTTGGTACCCAGATTTTAATGTTGTTTGGGGCAAGTGAAAATACACTGGACTATGCTTTACAATATTTACGAATTTATAGCTGGGGAACTATTTTTGCGCAATTAAGTGTGGGATTAAATTATTTTATTAATGCCCAGGGTTTTGCTAAATATGGTATGTTCACTTTATTATTAGGTGGTATATTAAATATTATTTTAGATCCGGTATTTATTTTTCTTTTTGATATGGGGGTTGCAGGAGCAGCTGTTGCCACTGTTATTTCACAATTTGTATCTTGTTTATGGGTTTTTGGTTTCTTCTTTGGTAAAAAAACTATGTTAAGATTAACGAAAAAATCACTAAAATATGACTTGAATGTCATGAAAAGAGTGTTTGGATTAGGACTATCACCATTTTTTATGAGTTCTACAGAAGGTATTTTACAAGTTTCATTTAACCGCCAATTATTATTTTATGGTGGTGATATTGCTGTTAGTGCGATGACAATTATGATGTCAATGTCACAAATACTATCACTGCCAATGGAAGGAATTGCCCAAGCTACGCAACCGATTATTAGTTATAATTATGGCGCAGGTAAATATGATCGAGTTAAAAAAACAATTTCGCTAGCTTTAAAGGCAGCATTAACGTATTCAATTGTTGGTGTTTTATTAATGGAATTATTCCCAAGTTTATTTGTTCAATTGTTTGCTAACGACCCGGAATTGGTTGAACTAGCAAGTTGGATGTTAAGAGTATATGTTTTTGGTTTTATTATTATGGGTGCTAATTCAACTTTCCAACAAACTTATACATCATTAGGATTTGGTAAAAGATCATTTTTCTTTGCTTTTTATCGAAAGATAATTTTATTGATTCCATTAATTTATTTCTTACCTAATGTTATTTCTAATGGAGTTTTAGCAGTAATGCTTGCAGAACCAATTTCTGATTTATTAACTACTATTACTAATAGTTTTTCATTTAAGTCATTTATAAAAAAGCATTTACAAACTACTGATTAGTATAAAATTATATTAGGGTAGTATGCAAGATCATATAGCTGTTAACTAAGTTAACAGCTATTATTATATATTTAGATACTTTTTTAGGTAAAAGATGCTGTAAAGGTAATATTTTAATAATTAATAATAAAAATATACTTGCATAATAATAATTTATCATTTATACTTAAAAACGTAATCATAAATGATAAGGGGGAATAAATATGATTAATACAGGCGACACAGGATTTATATTGATTTGTGCAGCATTAGTATTATTAATGACACCTGGTTTAGCTTTCTTCTATGGGGGTATGGTTAGAAGAAAAAATGTTGTTAATACAATGATGACATCAATATTTGTAATCGGTATTGCAATGGTAATGTGGGTATTATTTGGATATTCACTAGCATTTGGCAACGATCACTTTGGAATTATTGGTGATTTAAGCTTTTTGGGGTTAAATGGCATTGGTTTGCAGCCCGGTAGTTATGCAAATTCTATTCCTAGTTTAGAATATGCTGCTTTTCAAATGATGTTTGCAATTATTACACCAGCATTGATAACTGGAGCAGTTGCTGGAAGAATGAAATTTAAAGCATTATTTATCTTTATTATCGCTTGGTCAACAATAGTCTATTATCCAATGGCCCATATGGTTTGGGGACTTGGTGGCTTTTTGGCAGAAATAGGTTCAGTAGATTTTGCTGGTGGTAATGTTGTCCATATTAGTTCAGGAGTAAGTGCTTTAATCTTATGTATTGTTTTAGGTAAACGTAAAGATTATGATCATGCTAAATATCGTATCCATAATATTCCATTTGTAGTATTAGGCGCTAGTTTATTGTTATTTGGATGGTTTGGTTTTAATGCCGGAAGTGCTTTAAAAGCTAACGGACTTGCAGTTCATGCTTTTATGACTACTGCAGTTTCAGCAGCTGCTGGAATGTTATCTTGGATGGCTATGGACGTATGGATGAACAAAAAACCAACTCTTGTTGGTAGTGTTACTGGATTAATAGTTGGTCTAGTAGCTATTACACCAGGAGCCGGTTATGTTCCTATCTGGTCAGCGATTATTATTGGTTTAGTTGGTAGTCCGATTTGCTATTTGATGATATCTAAAGGTAAAAAACGTTTTGGCTACGATGATGCATTAGATGCATTTGGATGTCATGGAATTGGTGGTATCTGGGGCGGAATTGCTACAGGATTATTTGCTCAAACATCAATTAACAGTGTAGCAAGATGGAATGGATTATTTTTTGGTGATACCCAATTATTAGTAGCTCAAATTATTAGTATTTTAGTAACTATTTTAGTAGCTGTTGCTGGAACACTTATTTGTATTGCTATTGTTCGTTTATTTACTACTTTAAGAGTAGAAAAACGAGAAGAACAAATTGGTTTGGATATTTCTCAACATAATGAAACTGCATATCCATCATTTAATGGATTGGATTAGGAGGTGTTCATATGATTAAAATAGAAGCATATATTCGTGAAGAAAAGTTTGAAGATGTCAAAGAAGCACTATCACAAATTGAAGTCCATGGAATAACGGTTTATCAAGTAATGGGATGTGGAATCCAAAAAGGGTATACTGAAATTGTTCGTGGTAATGAAATAGAAGTAAATATGTTACCAAAAATTAAATTTGAAATAATTGTTAGTGATGAAAACTGGGAAGCTAAAACCATTGCAGCAATTAAAAAAGCTGCATTTACAGGTAATCCTGGTGATGGAAAAATTATTAGCTATAACTTAAAGAGTGCTTTAAGAATAAGAACTGGAGAAACTGGCAGTGATGCTATTAATTAAAAGTCAGCTATGGCTGGCTTTTAATATGTGCTATTTTATGATATTTGTTTAGATTTTTTTAAGTAACTGATTTATAGCTCTTTTTGTGATAAAATTATAATTAATATAGAAAGAAGGGATGAGAAGATGTTTAATGTAAAGAACTTTTGGGATAATGATGATGTTTCGATAATTGATAGTAAAGGACCTTTTTCAGTTATTGAGTATCAAAAAGATTTAAGTGTGACACCGCAAAACGCTCAGATGGCTTATTTTGCGGATAAGATGAATGTTAGAAAAAGACAGGTAATTTGTCGTGTTGCTCAAAGTAATATTACTATCCAGGCTGGAGCAATGCAGTGGATGGTAGGGGAAGTAAATGCAACTACTGGCATTAAAGGTGTTGGTGATTTATTTTCTAAAGCTGTTAGGGGGAAAGTTACTGGTGAATCAGCTATTAAACCAGAATATACTGGTAATGGGTTATTAATACTAGAGCCAACTTATAAACATATTTTATTGATTGATACTAATGAATGGGAGCAATCAATTGTTTTAGATGATGGTTTATTTTTAGCTTGCGAATCATCATTACAACATAAAGCAGTAGCTCGTTCTAATATATCATCTACTGTAGCTGGAAATGAAGGCCTTTTTAATTTAGGAATTTTTGGTAGTGGAATAATTTGTTTAGAATCTAAATGTCCAAGAGAAGAATTAATTGAAGTGACTTTAAATAATGACGTTTTAAAAATAGATGGAAACATGGCGATAGCTTGGAGCGGCACTCTAGATTTTACAGTAGAAAGATCAGGAAAAACATTAATCGGTTCTGCTGCTTCAGGAGAAGGCTTAGTTAACGTTTATCGTGGGAGTGGCAAAGTGTTATTGGCGCCAGTTGGTGATGAAGCTATGTTCTGGCGAACAACTGAGTAGTAATATATAGATTGGGATTAATATTAATCTCAGTCTTTTATTTTTTGAGTTAAATCATTATAATATAATTAAAATGTAAGGAGGAATTTATGTTAGCTAGGTTACATGTTGTAATATCAAGTGAACAAGATAAAGATTATCAACAAGTTAAAAAGAAATTATTAGATATTAATCCTGATTTTTCAATCTCACCTAATCGACCATATCAGCCAATAAAAGATCATAGTGAATTTTATATTACAGTGGATTTAAAGCCTGAAGAAGTTCAACCATTATTAGATCAGCTTAATAATGATTGGAATGGCGAAATGGATGATTGTGATTGTTATGGTTTTAATACTAAGATGTTTGATGAATTAGTATATTGTTTAGAGTTTACGTATTTTAATGATTAAGTTGAAGGACAATCGTTTTAGCGGTTGTCCTTTAAAAACAAACAGGTTTTTATTTTAAAAGTAAATTGTGTATAATGAAGTAGGGAGGTGGGAGTCGTGACAAAAAGAAAAGAAAATAGTGAAGTCGATATTTTGTATAATTTACTTACATATATTAACGCTTCATATAGTCAAGATATGTATTATACAATTTGTTATCAGGTTTTAAATAATATTGAAAAAATTCCTGATATATCGATTAATGAATTAGCTGATTTGTGTTATACTTCGCCAGCAACGATTTCAAGATTTTGTAAAGCATTGAAATGTGATAATTTTGCGGATTTTAAAAAAGAAGTTCAAGATGGACTGCGGCAAGCTAGCCATGAAATAAAAATGGAACCTGAAGATTTAGTAGCTATTCATCAAAATCCACAAAAATGTGTAGATCTTGTTTATGGGTTGACAATTGATTCATTGATTGAAAGTAAAAAATATATTGATATTCATGAAATAGATCGATTATGTGATATTATTTATGATGCAAAAAAGTTACATTTTTTTGGCTTTCAGTTTAATAAAATTTTAGCTTCTGATATTCAATTTAAATTAGTTAAACTAGGTAAATTTTCATATGCTTTTGCTGATCGTGGTGATGATAGTCAGCGAATTGAATTGCTTGATGAAGATAGTGTTGCCATTGTATTATCTGTTCGAGCACGGGTTCATCCAATCGGTGATTTAATTACATCAATAAAAAATCGAGGTGCTAAAGTAATTTTGGTTACTTTAAATCCTGATAGTGAAGTTATAAAGCAGGCAGATAAGACATTTATTGTTCATGGAAAAGAGAGTGATTTTACAGAGTCATCAATTTCAGGAACAACTGTTTTAAAAACTTTTTTTGATGTTTTATATGTAAGGTATGGATTGTTATATCCAAGAAGATAGGAGGATTTTTATGTATAGTTTTACAAATGATTATAGTGAAGGAGCTCATCCAAAAATAATGGAAGCCTTAATTAAAACAAATTTAGAGCAATGCGATGGTTATGGTTTAGATAAATATTGCAAGGAAGCAACAATGTTATTAAAAAAACAATTACAAAATGATAACGTTGATGTTCATTATCTAGTTGGGGGAACCCAAACTAATGCTATTTTAATTTCATCGGCTTTAAAACCTTATCAGGCTGTTATTGCTGTTGATAGCGGGCATATTAATGTTCATGAAACAGGGGCAATTGAAGCTACTGGACATAAAGTATTAACAGTTCCTCATAAAAATGGAAAATTAACACCAGATATGATTGTTGATATTTTAAATCAACATCCAGATGAACATATGGTACAACCTAAGATGGTTTATATTTCTCAATCAACTGAATATGGTTCTGTATATTATCTTGATGAATTAAAAGCAATCTATAAAACTTGTCAAGAACATCAGTTATACTTATTTGTTGATGGGGCTCGACTTGGAAGTGCTTTGGCAATAGAAAATACGCCTTCATTAGCCAATTTAGCTAAATATAGCGATGCCTTTTATATAGGCGGTACCAAAATGGGAGCTTTATTTGGTGAATGTTTAGTAATTATTAATGATGATTTAAAACCAGATTTTCGTTATAATATTAAACAAAAAGGAGCAATGTTAGCTAAAGGCAGATTGCTAGGAGTGCAATTTAAAGAACTTTTTAGTAATAATCTTTATTTAGAAATTGGGCAATATGAAAATAAAATGGCTGATTTATTACGAGCTGGGTTAAAGAATTTTAAAATGTATGTTGATTCACCTACTAATCAGTTGTTTCCAATTGTAAATGATAAACTAATTAAAGAGTTAGAAAAGGATTTTAGTTTTAATATTATGGATAAAATCGATGATGATCATCACTGTATCCGCCTAGTTACATCTTGGGCAACACCACAAGAAGCAGTTGAAAATTTTGTTGAAAAAATAAATCAAGAATTTGTTGATTAATCGATTAAAACTTGTAATGATTGTTAATAAGTAATATAATAATTGTAGGATTGTTCCTATATAAAAATAATACGAGGAGAAATTAATATGAACAAAGCTGAATTAATCGAAGCGATTGCTTCAAGTACAGAAATGACAAAAACAGATGTTGATAAAGTAATTACTTCATTTGTTGATGTAGTAACTGATGCTTTAACTAAAGGTGAAAAAGTATCATTAAAAGGTTTCGGTAATTTTGAAGTACGTGAAAGAGGAGAAAGAACTGGTCGTAATCCAAGAACTGGTGAACCAATGACTATTGCAGCTAGTAAAGCACCAGCTTTTAAACCTAGTACGGCTTTAAAAAACGCTGTAAATAAATAAGTTTTCTAAAATGGTCTATTAGGCCATTTTTTTGTATTATTTGTGATTTAGTAATGTGAAAATAAATGAAGGTGAAATAATGTATAAGTATGAAAAAATAGAGCATAATCATAATTTACCAACAAAATTACATGATTTTTATTTTGAAAATTTTAATGGTAAAGCCATTGGAAAACATTGTCATCAAAGCGTTGAAATATTAGTACCTTTATATGGTAATTTTGATTTATGGATCGATGGTGATATTAAAACAATAACTGCTGGAAAACTATGTGATTAACTCTAAGATAATACATGAAATTCAACCTGATTTTATGCAAGAGTATTACAAAGGTTATACATTGCAGATAGATTATGATTATTTAAAGAAGTGTTATCGAGATATTGATAAAATATATTTTAGACAGCCTGATGATTATATAAATAAAATTATTTTAGAAAAAATATTAGAGATTATCAGATTTTATAATACAGATAGCCATGATGATGATATTAGAATTAATAGTTATATTAAAATGCTTGTTTTTTTGTTACTGGAAAATTTAAGTTGTAAAAAAAGAAATGTTATCGAAACTAAACATAAAAATATGATTGTTGAAATATTGAGATTTATCGATGAAAATGATGATGAATGTTTAACAGTATCAAAGATTAGTCAAAAATTTAATATTTCTGAAGGTTATGTGCGTAAATTATTTAAAGAAAATTTAAATATGACATTAAAGCAGTATATAAATCAGGCAACTTTTAATCATATTAAATCTTCTAAAAGCAAAAGTGCTTAATAAAAAAGATTTCTCTTATAAAATGAAAGAGAAATCTTTTTGACTATAAATATTTTTAATAAAGTATTAGTTATTTTTTATCACTGTTACTTTCAATAAACTTAACATCAATTTGATAATTACCTTCAATGCCTGGAATAGCATTTAAATATTTTTTTATAGTATCTTGAGTCTTAGTAGCTGCTTGAGACAATAGACCATTTTCAATGGCTTCAGCTTCAACAGCTTCTTTTTGACTAGTTGCGAAAGTTGCATAATCATTGACAGAAATAGGATTAAAAATATTACGTGATTCATCATAAACTTCAATACTGCTTTCATCAATTTCATTACTTAAGATTTCTATATCAGGGATGGAAACAGTAATATTGTCATTAGAAACATCTACTTTGATTTTATCCATTTTGATTCCAGCTTTTAATTGTCCATCATATGTAATTAAAAAACTTTTTTGTGTTAATGGAATATCCCAGCCATTAAATTGTAAACTATTAGAGAATTCACCAACTTTAGTATAGTTATATGATAAAGTGGCTAATTCTTCAATATCTTGAAGTTGTTGAGTGATTCCAGTTGAAGTGATTTCTGGTTCATCACTATTACTTGCAAATCTAGTTCCTGCAAAAAAGATCAATGCACAAACTATGAAAATGGCAATTAAACCACCAATTGCTTTTTTTGTTTTACCTAACATATCTAAAATTTTCATCATATCACCTACACTTTTGGATTATAACATAATTCGACAGAAGTTACGATAAAAAAAAGCCGTTAGGCTTTTTTATTCAACAATTGTTCCATAAACTTCACGACCACATCCAGCAGCGTTTGATTCATCAGTATCAATATGCATTGCAAGGGCATAGCTATCACTTACACGACATACTACATCACCAAAAGTTAATGAACGTCCTTCAGTTTCGATTTTTACACTAACAACATCTTTATCTTTAACCCCAAATTCCTTGGCATCTGCAGGTGTCATATGGATATGACGTTTTGCGGCAATTACACCACAAGGAATTTCAACTTCACCAGCTGGTCCAATAATTTTACATCCAGCAGTTCCTTCGATATCTCCAGATTCTCTAATTAAAGCATTAAAACCTAAAGAACGAGCATCAGTTAATGAAATTTCAACTTGAGTAGCATTTCTTGTTGGACCTAAAACTGACATCTTTTGTTCCCCTTTTGGACCAACTACTGTAACTTTTTCTGCACAAGCAAATTGCCCTGGTTGAGATAAATCTTTTTTGTTTGTTAATTGGTAACCTTTACCAAATAATGTTTCAAGATCGCTGTTTGATAAATGAACATGTCTTGCTGAAGTTTCTACGATAAATTTTTTTGCCATAGTTAATTCTCCTTTTTCTTTATTATATATTACTCTTTTTAATGTTATTTTCAAGAAGTTAGTAGAAAAAGGGTGAAAAATTTAAAAAAAATTAAATTTTTTTAAATAGAAAAATTTATTAAATTAGTAAAAAATAATTATTAACAGTGCTAAAAAATAGTTGTTTTGCAATAAAAATGGCATAAAATAACGCTAAAATACGATAAAATTAGGAAATTCCTAAAAATAACACCTATCTTTACACTTTAATCGAAATAGTGTATTATGAGGCTACAAAAAAAGGGGGAACCGATATGAACGAAAATAGAAATCTTGGCTTATATGACAAATCTTTTGAACATGATAATTGTGGTATTGGTGCTGTTGTCAACATAAAAGGAGTAAAGACGCATATAACAGTAAGTAATGCCTTGAAAATCGTTGAACAATTAGAACATCGTGCCGGTAAGGACGCTTTAGGGGAAACTGGTGATGGTGTTGGAATTTTAACTCAAGTACCATATAGTTATTTTAAGAAAACTATTAAAGATTTTTCCTTACCATTAGAAGGATGCTATGGTGTGGGAATGCTTTTTTTACCAATAGAAGAACATTTACGTAATCGAGTTAAAAGAATGTTAGAAACAATTGTGAAAAAAGAAGGAATGGAATTTTTAGGTTGGCGAAAGGTGCCGACAGTTCCTGAGGTATTAGGTAAAAAAGCTTTAGAAGCAATGCCTTCAATTTGGCAATGTTTTATAAAGAAACCAGAAGATGTCGCTAAAGGAATTTCTTTTGATCGTAAGCTTTATCAAGTAAGAAGAATATTTGAACAAAGTAATTTTGATAATACTTACGTATGTTCTTTTTCATCACGAACAATTGTATATAAAGGAATGTTTTTAGTTGGTCAATTACGTTCATTTTTTGTTGATTTACAAGATGAAGAATATAAAAGTGCTATTGCATTAGTTCATTCGCGTTTTTCAACAAATACCATGCCATCATGGCAAAGAGCCCATCCTAATCGTTTTATAGTTCATAATGGTGAAATTAATACCATCAAGGGAAATGCTAATAACATGCTTTGCCGTGAAGAAATTATGGAAACAGATTTATTAGATACTAATAAGGTGTATCCAGTAGTAGATGTTGATGGTTCTGATTCAGCTATGTTAGACAATACTTTAGAATTTTTAGTAATGTCTGGGATGGAATTACCACGAGCAGTTATGATGTGTATTCCAGAACCGTTTGAAAATGACAAAAGCATGTCACAAGCAAAGAAAGATTTTTATGAATATAATTCTACTTTAATGGAACCATGGGATGGTCCAGCTTCAATCTTGTTTAGTGATGGTGAAGTAATGGGGGCAGTTTTAGATCGTAATGGACTAAGACCATCACGCTACTATATTACTAAAGATGATTATTTAGTATTATCATCAGAAGTCGGAGCTTTGGATATACCACCTGAAGATATCGTAGTAAAAGATCGACTTCGTCCTGGAAAAATGTTATTAGTAGATACTAAAGCTGGTAAGTTAATTGAAGATAATGATTTAAAAGAAAGTTATGCTCATAAACAACCATATGGTGAATGGCTTGAAAGCAATTTAATTAAACTAAAAGATATGCGTATTCCTAATGCTCGTGTAGAACGTTATCAAGGTGATGAATTGACCAAACTACAAAAAATATATGGTTATAGTTATGAAGATGTAAATACTTATATTAAAAAGATGGCTTTAAATGGTAGTGAAGAAGTTGTGGCAATGGGTAATGATGGACCATTAGCGGTATTATCAAAACAACATCCACCATTATTTAACTATTTTAAACAATTATTTGCTCAGGTTACCAATCCACCAATTGATGCGATTAGAGAAGAAATTATTACTTCAACATCACTTTGCATTGGTAGTGAAGGAAATATCTTAAATGATAATGAGCAAAATTGTCGTTTACTTAAAATTGAAAATCCAATTTTAAGTAATACTGATTTATTGAAAATAAAGAATATTAAAAAAGATGGTTTTAAAGTTGCCGTATTATCAATTTTATATTATAAAAATACTTCACTTGAAAAAGCTTTAGATAAATTGTTTGTTGAAGCGGACAAAGCTTATCATGGTGGTGCTAATATTTTGATTTTATCTGATCGTGGCGTTGATGAAAATCATGTTCCAATTCCTTCATTATTAGCAGTAGCTGCTATGAATGAACATTTAGTAAATACTAAAAAGAGAATGTCTGTGGCTTTGATTATTGAATCAGCAGAACCAAGAGAAGTTCATCATTATGCTACGTTGATTGGATATGGAGCTAGTGCTGTTAATGGTTACTTGGCTCAAGATACTATTTTTGAATTAATTGATGAAGGTTTATTGGATAAAGACTATTATGCAGCTGTTGATGATTATAATGAGGGAATTTTACATGGTATTGTTAAAATTGCTTCTAAAATGGGAATTTCAACGATTCAATCATATCGCGGTTCTCAAAATTTTGAAGCAATTGGACTAGCAAAAGAATTTGTTGATAAATATTTCCCAAAAACAGTTTCTCGAATTGAAGGAAAAACAATTAAGGATATTGAAGATGATGTTGATTATCGTCATAGTCGTGTTTATGATCCATTAGGACTTGGGGTTGATATTACACTAGATAGTCGCGGTGATCATAAAGAACGTAGTGGAAAAGAAGAACATTTATATAATCCACAAACGATCCATAAACTACAATTAGCAACGCGTAAAGGTGATTATCAATTATTCAAAGAATATTCAGCTATGATCGATGAAGAAGGAAAAGATTTAAATTTACGAGGATTATTGCAGTTTAAAAAGACTAAATCAATTCCTATTGATGAAGTTGAAAGTGTTGAAAAAATTGTTCAGCGTTTTAAAACAGGAGCAATGTCTTATGGTTCAATTTCTAAAGAAGCTCATGAAACAATGGCAATTGCAATGAATCGCTTAAAAGGGAAGTCAAATAGTGGTGAAGGTGGCGAAGATCCTAGTCGTTTTATTCCTGATGAAAATGGTGATAGTAAATGTTCAGCAATTAAGCAGGTTGCTTCAGGACGTTTTGGGGTAACTTCAGAATATTTATGTTCAGCTAAAGAAATTCAAATTAAAATGGCTCAAGGAGCTAAACCAGGTGAAGGAGGTCAATTGCCAGCTGGAAAAGTTTATCCATGGATTGCTAAAACACGTCATAGTACGCCAGGCGTTGGTTTGATTTCACCTCCACCGCATCATGATATTTATTCTATTGAAGATTTAGCACAATTAATTTATGACTTGAAAAACGCTAATCAAGATGCTCGAATTTCAGTTAAACTTGTTTCAGAAGCTGGAGTTGGAACTGTAGCTGCTGGTGTTGCTAAAGCTGGTGCTGGAGTTATATTGATTTCTGGTTATGATGGTGGTACTGGAGCAGCACCAAGAAATTCAGTTTATAATGCCGGTTTACCTTGGGAATTAGGTCTTGCTGAAGCTCATCAAACATTAATTATGAATGATCTTCGAGGACGCGTAGTTTTAGAAACTGATGGTAAATTAATGACTGGTCGTGATTTGGCTATCGCTACATTATTAGGTGCTGAAGAATATGGTTTTGCAACAGCACCGTTAGTAACGATGGGATGTGTCATGATGAGAGTTTGTAACTTAGATACTTGTCCAGTAGGCGTTGCTACTCAAAATCCAATTTTAAGAAAAAGATTTACCGGTAAACCTGAATATGTAGAAAACTTTATGCGCTTTGTAGCTCAAGAGTTAAGAGAATATATGGCGATGCTTGGTTTTAGAACAATTGACGAAATGGTAGGACGTAGTGATTTATTAGAATTAAGACCTGATGTTAAAAATGTTGATTTATCAAAGATTATCAATAATCCATTTGTTAATTCAAAAGAAACTCATCATAATCCAAAAAATAATTATGACTTTAAACTAAATGAAGTTAAAGATACAACTATCTTATTAAAACAATTTAAACAAGCATTAGAAAATAATCAAAAAGCGCAAATAGATATTGAAGTATCAAATATCGATCGTACTTTAGGAACATTATTTGGATCAGAAATTACCAAAAAATATAATAATAAATTAGATGATGATACCTTTACTGTTAACTGTTATGGTTCAGGTGGTCAAAGCTTTGGAGCTTTTATCCCTAAAGGATTAACTTTATCATTACATGGTGATAGTAATGATTATTTTGGAAAAGGTCTATCAGGTGGAAAATTAGTAGTAGTACCACCAGATAATTCTAATTTTAATGCTGAAGAAAATATTATTGTTGGTAATGTTGCTTTGTATGGTGCAACATCAGGACAAGCGTATATCAATGGTATTGCAGGAGAACGTTTTGCTGTACGTAATTCTGGAGCAACAGCAGTTGTTGAAGGAGTAGGTGATCATGGCCTTGAATATATGACAGGTGGTTTAGTTGTTGTTTTAGGTAAAACAGGTCGTAACTTTGCTGCTGGAATGTCAGGAGGAATTGCCTATGTATATGATCCTGATAATCGTTTATATTCACGAATCAACAAGGAACTAGTTATGTATAGTGCAGTAACTAGTAAATATGATGAAGAGCAGTTACGAAAATTGATTTCAAAACATTATGAACATACTAAATCAGCGGTTGCTAAAAGAATCTTAGATAACTTTGGTCAAGAAGTTACCTTGTTTAAAAAAGTTGTACCTCATGATTATAAACGGATGATTGAATTAATAAAATATTATGAAAAGCAAGGTTTATCAAATGAACAAGCTAAAATAGAAGCTTTTAATGAAGTTAGAAAGGAGGCGTAAACATGGGAAAACCAACTGGATTTTTAGAAATAGAACGTAAGGTAAGTGAGGAAGTAGAACCTCAAAAGCGAATTTCAAATTTTAAAGAATTTCATATTCATTTAAATAAAGACCAACAAGCCTGTCAAGGAGCACGATGCATGGATTGTGGTGTACCATTTTGTCAATCAGGTAAAATGCTTGAGGGGATGGTTTCTGGTTGTCCGTTAAATAATTTGATACCAGAATGGAATGATCTGGTTTATCACAATAATTATAAACAGGCTTTATCTAGATTGTTGAAAACTAATAATTTTCCAGAATTTACTTCTCGTGTTTGCCCGGCTTTATGTGAAGCAGCTTGTACTTGTGGTTTAAATGGTGAGCCAGTAACAGTCAAAGAAAATGAGCATGGTATCATTGAAGATGCATATGAAAAAGGTTTAATCAAACCATGTCCACCAAAACAAAGAATCGATAAAAGAATTGCAATAATTGGTTCTGGGCCAGCAGGATTAGCTGCTGCTGATCAGCTAAATAAACGTGGTTATCAAGTTACTGTATATGAACGAGATGATCGTATTGGCGGTTTATTAATGTATGGAATTCCTAATATGAAGCTAGAAAAAGATGTTATTGACTGTCGAGTAGCAATAATGAAAGCTGAAGGGGTTACTTTTAAAACTAATTGTGGTATTGAAACTAAAGAACAGGTAAAAGAGCTGTTGAATCAATATGATCGTGTAATTTTAGCGTGTGGCTCAAGAAAAGCTCGTAATATTGACGTACCTGGTCGCCAAGGTAAAGGAATATATTATGCCGTTGATTATTTAACGATGGTAACAAAATCATTATTAAATAGTGATTTAAAAGATCAAAAATATGTAAATACTAAAGATAAAAATGTGTTAGTTATTGGTGGTGGTGATACTGGTAATGACTGTGTAGCCACAGCGATTCGTTTAGGATGTAAAAGTGTTATGCAATTAGAAATGATGCCAGAATTACCTGAAATCCGTAGTGAAGATAATCCATGGCCACAATGGCCACGAATTAAAAAGACTGATTATGGTCAAGAAGAAGCAATTGCCATTTTTGGTCATGATCCTCGTTGTTATCAAACAACAGTCAAAGAGTTTATCTTAGATAAAAAAGGTAACGTTAAACAGGCAATATTGATATCATTAGAACCAAAAGAAAATAAAGAAACTAAACGTGTAGAAATGGTACCAGTAAGTGGCAGCGAAAAAACTATTGATGTAGACTTAGTATTAATAGCGGCAGGATTTATTGGCTGTGAAGATCATGTAGCTAAAGCTTTTGGTATAAAAGTAGCGCCACGAGGAAATGTATTAAGTGATCAAAATTATCAAACTAATATTAAAAGCTTATATGTTGCAGGTGATATGCGACGCGGACAATCTTTAGTAGTCTGGGCTATTAAAGAAGGTCGTGAAGTAGCTCGTAGTGTTGATATTGATTTAATGGGATATAGTAATTTATAAAAGATTCGCATATATTATGTTTGACTGTTGACTATATTTTGTCAACAGTCTTTTTGTAACACAATAAAACCCCCAGCTAGGCTGGGGGTGTATAAAAGCTTTAGTGGAGTGATAATGAAAAACCTCCATGTTATAATATACTTGCGGCTACCAACTGCAAATAAAATAACACGGAGGAATGACAAATGAATAAACAATATTCAGATGACTTACATAGTTTATCACACACAAAATGGAGATGCAAATATCATGTAGTATTTGCACCAAAATATAGTATTTCAGGATTTATGGGATTTCTAAAAGGGAAAAGTAGCCAAATCATATTTGAAAGATGGGCGAATGCAAGATATAAGTATAGACATCGAGAATTTTGGTGCCGAGGATATTATGTAGATACAGTGGGGAAAAATACAAAAAAAATTAGGGAGTATATCTCAAATCAGTTGAAAGAGGATCAAGAAGGGGAACAACTAACTCTGGATTTTGAAGACCCTTTTAAGGGTAAATAACGACAAGGTGCATGCGGTAGCCGTAAGGCATAAGGAGTGTCTTCAGACATGCGCTTTGGGAGCAGGACTATGCCCGCATAAGTAAAACCACCGGCTAGGCCGGTGGATATTTATTTTGAAAAATAATTATTATGATTATAAATGTACAGTTTTTATTTATAAAATTTGACTTGATTAACCATTAGACACAGCCATGCGATCAAGTTTAGATAAATCCAAAATTAATAAAAATTTGTTGAAAATTATAAAATAGATAAGAAAAATAATAGTAAGTTTATATTATGATAATTAGTGAATATAGCTGTAATTTTCAATTCAATGACTTTTAAAATTGGTTATGATACAATAATAACATAATAATAAAATTACTGTTGGAGGGATAAGCATGAAGCGAATAAGTACTGGAACTGAAAATTTTAAAGAGTTAATAGATAATAATTATTATTATGTAGATAAAACAATGCTTATTGAAGATGTAATATCTGATAAAGTAATGATGTATAACAGACCGAGAAGATTTGGAAAGACATTGAATCTAAGCATGCTTTATTATTTCTTTTCAAATCAGGAAAAAGAAAACAGTTATTTATTTAAAGGATTGAATATATCAAAAGATAAAGAAATCCTAAAACATCAAAATCAGTATCCGGTTATCTTTTTGACTTTAAAAGATATGAATAATAATAATTTTAAATCACAAATATATAAGTTTTCATCAATTATATCAGGCATCATAAATAAATATATAGATAGGATTATTGATAGTCCATTATTGAATTATAGAGATAAAAGCTGGCTGGAAAAATATTATAATGTAAATGCAAATCTCGACGAAATTAAAGAAGCACTATATAATATAAGTATAATTTTAAATAAATATTATAGAAAAAAAGTAATAATATTAATTGATGAATATAATGTACCATTACAAAGTGCTTATAATCATGGTTATTATGATGAAATGGTAGATTTTTTAAGAAGTGTCTTTTCATCAGCTTTAAAAACCAATGATGCCCTGGAAAGAGGGGTATTGACTGGATGTCTTAGAATATCAAAAGAAAGCATCTTTACCGGTCTTAATAATTTTATAGTTAGAAATATTACTGATAGAGAAGCATCAGATTGTTTTGGTTTTACCCAGGAAGAAATCGATAAATTATTAGATTATTATGATCTTATCGATAAACGAAATGAGATAAAAGACTGGTATGATGGTTATTTATTTGGTGAAACAGAAATCTATAATCCCTGGAGTGCTTTAAATTATATCAAAAAAGTTTTATCAGATAATCAATATCAAGCGATATCCTTCTGGGCCAATACCAGCAGCAATGATCTAGTAAAACAGTATATTGAAAACAGTACGATTACAATGAAAGAAGAGTTTGAAGAACTGATCAATGGAAAAAGCATCATCAAAAAGATCGTACCGGAACTAACGTATCGGGAAATGAGTTTTAAAAATTCAATGAATGATGATATCTACAGTTTTCTATTGTTTACCGGATATTTAAAAATCAAAGAAAAAGTATATGAAAATAATGAACTGGTAGAAGATACCTATAAACTGGTCATTCCCAATAAAGAAGTAAAAAAGATTTATGAAAATATCTTTATGAAATGGTTTGAAGGATATCAAAGAGAAAATCGAAATGAGTTTATAAATAAACTACTTGATGGCAAAGAGAAGGATGCACAAAAGATTTTGAATCAGGTTTTAAAAAGTAGTATTAGCTACTATGATAATTATGAAAGTTTTTATCATGGATTTATGGTAGGATTTTTAAATGTGGATGGCTATGAGGTTAAATCAAATCGAGAAAGTGGAGAAGGGAGATTTGATTTAGCAATATTGCCAATGGATATTGATGATCAAGCGATTATTATTGAATGCAAGCATTCAAGCAGTATTAAAGAGCTAAGGAAAGATAGCAAAGAGGCAAGTAATCAGATTATAGAAAAACGATATATTGAAGGATTAGTTGATGAAGGATATGAAAATGTAATTGGCTATGGAATATCTTTTTATAAAAAACAATGTATAATTACCAAGGCATAAACAATTATTAAGACAATTCATGATCAAATGAATTGTCTTTTTGTATGCCGGGCATGGCATATATCTAGGTGGTGAAAGTCCACTGTGGGGGTGATGTCGCAACTGCCAACCACTAGCCAATATCAAGGGTGTCCACCGTGAGGTGGAATCTGAAAGAAGATGGAGGCAAAACTCCGGTCCGAGGAACACGAATCATATCAGGCATATAGCGGGGATGAGTGTGCAAAACAACACGAAGTCATAAGATATAAAAGTCAAGATAATTTGACCAATTTGTTGCAATTAAGTGTTCTCAGTTTTTTTAGGATTTAATTTATCTTTGATTCGATAAGATGGACCTGTGATATTAAATAAATATGAATAATGAAGAATCCTGTCTAATATGGCTTTAGTTATCATTTCATCATTTCCTAATATCTGTGGCCATTTATCAAATGAAATATTGCTTGTAAAAATAGTAGATCGTTTAGTATATCTTAAATCAATCAATTGAAAAAATAATTTAGCTTCCAGTGGTGTTATTTCATTAAATCCAACTTCATCAATGACTAGCAGCTTATACTTATAAAAGAGTCTTAGTTTTCTTTCTAATGTCCCCTCATTATATGCCTGTCTTAGTATATTGATTAATTTATTAAATTTAATAAAATATACACTATTTCTTCTTATAGCTACTGTATATGCAATTGCTATTGCCAAATGTGTTTTTCCAGTACCAGGGTTACCTACAAATACGATATTTGTAGCATTTTCATAAAAATCCGATTCAATAATGGATCTTATTTTTTCTTCTTTTATACCTGGCTGAAAATTAAAATCATAATCATCAACTTTTCTTAGAAAAGGAAATGCTGCTACTTTTACATTATAAAGTCTGTTATTCTCCTCTTTAGCTATCACTTCCTTATTCAGTATCTTATGCATTACATGCAGTTCTTCTTCAGCTATTTCATTATTCATTACTAATGAATTTAAATATGAATATGCTGATTTCAGTTTTAAATAATTCAATTGTTCCAGT
This sequence comes from Erysipelatoclostridium sp. An15, assembly GCF_002160675.1. Taxonomy (NCBI): domain Bacteria; kingdom Bacillati; phylum Bacillota; class Erysipelotrichia; order Erysipelotrichales; family Coprobacillaceae; genus Thomasclavelia; species Erysipelatoclostridium sp. An15. The sequence continues at coordinate 264 of NZ_NFLA01000002.1, read as the reverse complement.
ACATCATTAGTCATTGTCATAAATTATATTCTCCAGTTCTTTTAATATTATTTGATTGCTTTCTTTAACTGCCTGCTTATCTGTTTTCTTATAATAAAGTTCATGTTCTTCTTTTATATTAAATTTATTATTAGTAATAGGATGTTTTTCAATAATTTTTCCGTTATAATATATAAGAAGTTCTTTGTTTTGGACCGCTAGTCCGACACGTTTTCCAATATATTCTTGTGGTAGGGAATATTTATTGTATTTATACTGGAATAG
>NZ_NFLA01000019.1:0-46109 GCF_002160675.1 Erysipelatoclostridium sp. An15 | reverse complement strand
ACAGGAAGGTCATATCGAACAAAGGATAAGATATCCATGATTGAGGATGATGATCATAACAACCAGAACTGGTGAAAATTAAACTAACACTTTTGGTAAATTTTATATTGACATTAACATTTCGATATAAAACAGCAGTGACTTTCTGCTTTCAGCTCATTCAAGCATTTTCTTATAATCATCCTGATTAATTGTATCTTCAGGGTATTTATTACGATAATTTTCTATACCGTCACATATCTGAACCGCCAGTTTTTTATGATATCTGCTGCTTTGCAGCTGGCCCCGTTCGTTAGGATTGGAAATGAACCCGCATTCTATAAGCACTCCTACTGTTTTGGTAGCTCTCAGCACTCTAAAATCTGCCCCTGAAATAACCTTGCTGCTTCCAGTGATCTCTTTCATTGACTCATGGATCTCATTAGCTAATCTTTTCCCTTTTTCACTGTTATTGTAATAAAACACCTGAGAACCCCAGACACTGCTTGAAGGTGCTGAATTCAGATGAACACTGATCAGATATTCACTGTTGAATGAATCTATCTTTTTTACTCTTAGATACATATCATCCTGTTTAGAGTAATGATGATGACGTCTTGTTAGATCCTGCTCATCTTCCCTGGTCAGGTTTACAGTAGCACCACGATTTTCAAGCTCCTCTTTTAACGCAAATGATATTTCCAGATTCAGCTCTGCCTCGTTTACAGATCCGGCACTTGCTCCATTATCCAACCCACCATGTCCTGGGTCTATAACAATAGAAACGTTTTTTAAAGTTTGTTCACTATTTACAGGAATTTCTGTTTTTTTGATAAATAGATTACTTGCTATATATACCATTACTGTAATCATTATTATTAGATATGTTCTTTTCACAAAATCACCTATAGGATTATATGCAAATAGCTACAAATAAATGTATTTTTCTTATAATTGAGAAAAATTTAATTATACCTCTTTTAATAATCTGGCTAACCTTGATATTTTATTATTTATATGCTGTTTTTTTATTTAGACAATTTAATTTATAAAAATACAACGAGTTGTGACTATCACGTAAATCCAGTTGATAATCGCAGCTCGTCTTTTTTTATAAACTTTACTTATTATTTTTACTAATTTATAAATATAAATTATATCTATATAATCACTATTTTTGTTTTATAATAATTACATATTTAAAAATAATAATTTTATACTTGGAGGAATCTATGAAATTACAATATCAAAATATCATTATTAGAAATGCAACCATTGACGATGCTACAATTTTATATCATTGGTGGAATGATGGTCGCGTTATGGCTCACGCTGGATTTTATGATGGATTAAAAATAAGTTTAGATGACGTAATAGAACAATTAAAAACAGAAAATGACCCTAAAGAAAAATGTCGTCTTATTATTGAAATTGATCAACAAAAAATTGGGGAAATGATTTACTTTCATCGTAGTACAAAACTAGCTGAAATTGGTATAAAAATATGTGAATTAACTTATCAAAATAAGGGCTATGGTAAAATCTTGCTATCGATGCTTATTAGCGAACTATTTAAATACAATTATAAACAAATTAAAATAACAACAAATATTAACAACAAACGAGCAAGGCACGTCTATGAATCATTAGGGGCTAAACTGCATCAAATTGAAAAAGATGCTTACAAGGATTCTAGAGGACAATTACAAACAGCCTATGATTATCGTCTAAATAAAGATGATTTTCAATGTTTTAATTAAAATGAAAAGGGGGAAATTTTAATGATAAAAGTATTAGCAAAAAGTATTCGTGAATATAAACGAGCTTCAATTATGACACCTATTTTAGTTAGCGGTGAAGTAGTAATGGAATGTTTAATTCCCTTTATTATTGCAACACTAGTAAACCAGGTAAAAAGCGGCGCTGATTTGGATTCAATATTAAAATATGGTTTAATTTTAATACTAATGGCTGGTTTATCTTTAATGTTTGGAGCTTTAGCAGGTTCGTCATGTGCCGTTGCTTCATGTGGTTTAGCCAAAAATTTACGCAAAGATATGTTTAATAATATTGAAAAATTTTCTTTAAAAAAAAGAACTAAAAAAGTTCTTTTAATTAAGATTTATTTCATAATTTCTATTATATAAATATCATCAATGTTTATCTTTGTTCCATCAATCAATACTACTTTTTTAGTATATTCATCGATTTTTTTTACTTTTTCTATTTTTTCAATATACTTACCTCCTGTTTTTCTTAAATCTTTTTGGAAGTAAACTATCTTAACTGTTGGTTGTAAATGAATATTATTAACGATTAGTTGTAACTTTCGATTAATTATTTCTATTTGATTTTCGTCTAAAATCTTTTTGTTAGTAGTCAAACGTTCGGTTTCTTTAATCGCATCTTTATGACCGGTTAAAGCTGCAAACGGTGCAAACTGAGCCGCCCTTTCATACATAGTCATTGGTTGATGAACTTTTGAAACATGATGAGGTTGATCAATAATATCACTATAATCATGAATATTATTTTTATTTGCCATTTAAGCCTTATGACCTCCTATTGTCTTATTTCTTTGGCGCCCTGTCGCTCCCTCTTCTAGATTCATTCCTTTCAATACCGCATTTTTACCAAATTTCTTTTTAAGAGCTAATGTTGTTTCCTGAAGCTTTTTTTCTTTTTCAAGCTTAGCTTGCAACTGCTTTTCTTGTAGCAAGAGTTGATCATAATCAGTAAACATATCCATTTGCATAAATGATTCTTGATGTTCAATTGTACTTTCATCAATAACATGATTAGCCGATAAATTAAAACGTCTAATTGTCAAAGATTTATTAATTTTTTGATCATACCACTCTAATACCTTTTCTCGAATAATTATTGATGAAGAAGTATAACATTCTAAATTAATTGTACCATGTCCATGCTTAGGAATTTTTCTACCATATCGATCATCCATTAAAGCTCCACTATAATTGTTAGTTAAATTATCACGATCATACCCTACAGTTACTACAATTTGATCTGTAACTAAATGCCGATCAACCAAATCTAACGCTAAAGAATCGAGCATTTCTTTTAATACCAAACGTCCTTTTTTAAAATCATAAGGACAACTTAAAACCTGGCCAGAACCAATACTGTTATGTTTAGGTTTATATGATTTTATATCTTTCATTGTACATGGTTCATAACCCCAGGCATGATCGATTAATAATTCAGCATTGACACCAAACATATCATAGAGCAATTCTTCGTTATAATAATCATCTGCTTTTCCGACTGAACATTTAGCTATATCACCCATTGTATATAAACCTACTTCTTGTAATTTTTGTTTATAGCCACGTCCAACGCGCCAAAAATCAGTTATTGGCTGATGGTTCCATAAATATTTTCGATACATCTTTTCATTTAATGAAGCAATCCTTACCCCATCTTGATCTGGTTTTATGTGTTTAGCAACAATATCCATAGCCACTTTACATAAATATAAATTAGTACCGATTCCGGCTGTTGCTGTAATTTTAAATGTATTATAAATATCTTGAATAATCATTTTCGCAAAATCTTTGGGATGAATATCAAGATTTTTTAGATAATGCGTTGCATCAATAAATACTTCATCAATTGAATAAACATGAATATCTTCAGGTGACACATATTTTAAATAAATTTTGTAGATTTCAGCACTATATTCTAAATAAAAAGCCATTCTGGGCGTTGCAATAATATATGATAACTTTAAATATGGATTATTTTTAAGTTCGTCATCATTATATGATTCACCTTGAAAACAACGACCTTTAATCTGTCTTTGCCTTTTAATATTTACTTCTTTTACCTTTTGAATAACTTCAAAAAGACGCGCCCGTCCTGGCAAGCCATACTGTTTCAATGAAGGTGATAAAGCTAAGCAAATAGTCTTTTCAGTTTTACTGCCATCTGCAACTACTAAATTCGTTGTTAACGGATCAAGATCACGTTCAACACATTCAACAGATGCATAAAATGATTTTAAATCAATTGCAATATATACCTGTTTGCTCATCACGACCACCTTCCTTGATAATTTAAGTATATACCATTTTACTACAGCTAATCTTTTACTATCAACAATAAAATAAAAAGAAGGACGATAATATCCTTCAAATATCTAAACTATTTTATTTTTATAATATTAAAATAAGTTTCCAATTAGTCAATAATGCTTTATCATTTTTTATATACGATAATTTTATCAATTAATAACTATATAAATATTTTTTATATAATTCGCTGCTTTATTTCATTAATAAAATCATCATTATCCTTTAAAGAGATGTAAAAATCTTTATCTTTTGTCACAATATGAATTCTATCTAATGAATTTGCACTTGAAGCAATAGGATTACGACTTCTATTAATTTCTAATATATCTTTTATAACTATTTTTTCTTTCCCAAAGCCATAATAAAAAATAAAATAATTATCAAATAATTCTACTCTATTTCTTACAAAAACAGGAATCCAGATCAAATTAAGCCCATAATAAAACACCCAAAACAAAAGCCACCAAATATTTGTAAACAAATCAGAAACTTCATATAAAATAAATACCAGTGGCAAGATATTATATATTACAAAAATCAATATTATCCACCAGCTATTTTTCCCTTCATATTTTATCACACTTAACCATCTCCAATTTATAATAATATTTACCAGCGTTTCATATTCTTTTTAAATTTCTTTATATATGATTGTTTAAGTTCATCCACACTAATTCCATAGCATAACATTACATCATTATAATACATAAGAACATCTGCCATCTCTTCAATAAGATTTTCTCGTAACTTAGTATCACTGCAAGCTTTTAAATCACCATTTTTTTTAATAATATCAATGACTTCCCCTATTTTACCTATCATCCATAATAATTTATTTTTGCCATTTTCTAGTGTGATTGGTTCCCATATATTTTTATATTTATTTTGTAACCTTTTTTTGCATTTCCTGCATTTCATTTATACCAAAATCACTCATCATTCCACCCTCCAAGTCGCTTTTTTTAAAACTAATCTTTTCCTGTCATAATAAAATCTATCAATTTTTCCACATCATCAAAATCATCATAATCACCATACACTCCCTGACGATGATACACGATACCTTTTTTCTCATTTGCTTCTAAACACTCTAACAACTTATCTTCTCCATACCTTTTTACAAATAAAGTAAATGCATATGGTTTAATTTTTCTTAATATTCCTTTTTTACAATCCTCTTTACACATATAACAATGTGCAACCCCCTTTTCAATTGAACAAATTCTATTTTCACAACTGTCACTACCTGGACATTCATCAAACTGACAACCATGACACTGATCATTTTCACTGCATAAACAACATGCTAGTCCACATCTGGCAATTCCTAATTCTCTTTTCATTATTAGCATCTCCCAATAAATAATTTATCTAAAAAAATTATCTCACTTTTGTTAATCTAATACAACCACACACTATTATTCAAATAATTTTAGATTGTTAAAACAGTAGTATTTCTAGCATAAAAAACATCAACCAATTAATTTAAATTGATTCTTCCATTTTAATAAATATTAGCTAATTAACTAATACTTATATTTTAAAGTATACAAAAAAGCTCCAAGATAAACTTGAATCTTTTTTTGTATTTGTTTGAAATTATCTTTTTGAGAATTCCGCAACCTTATAAAATAAGGGTTTTAATGCCTTTTTGTCTCTTACTTGTCGCATTGCCATAACCATTCACAAAACTTATATCCACTTATTCTGTATTATCATTAGATGATAATACAGCTTCAACCTGAGCAATTAATTGTTCCTTATCAGGCATATATGTTACATATTTTGAAGCAAAAATATTATTACTCAAGCCTCCTAATGCATACTGCATATCAACATTGCCTTTATCAGTGCATAAAATCAATCCAATTGGTGGATTATCATTTTCATCATTAATTTCTGCTGTATAATAATTCAAGTACATATTAAGTTGCCCAACTGCTTCAGGCATTAATTTAATAGTTTTTAATTCTATCAATACATAAGATTTTAAAATCTTATTATAGAAAACCATATCAACATAATAATGAGTATTCCCGAACGTTACTCTTTGCTGAGTTCCTACAAACATAAATCCTTTTCCAAGTTCCAAAAGAAACTTTTCAATTTGTCTAACAAGAGCTTCTTCCAAATCAGATTCCATCATTGGTTTATTTTCTGGCAGACCTAGAAATTCAAAAACATAAGGATCTTTTACTATATCTTCTGGTTTGGCAATTTCATTTCATTTTAACGCTAATTCAAGAACCTTCTTTTTATTAGTCTCCCCATTTGATAATAACAACCTTTCGAATAATGAAGAGCTAATTTGTCTTTTTAACTCTCTTACTGACCAATTTGCATTAATTGCTTCTTTTTCATAGAAACTACGTTTGTCATCATCAGATATATATAATAATTCGCAATAATGAGTCCAGCTCAATTTTCCAGTCACTGACTGGAAAATTGGATATTTCGTATAGAACATTTTCATGTTATATAAATTAGATTGTGAAAAACCTTTTCCAAATTTATTAGTAAGATTTTTTGAAATAGCAAGTAATTGTTTTTTCCCATATTCACCACGATTATTTTTCAATTCATCTTCAACAATAACACGACCAATATTCCAATAAGCATTTAAAAGTTCATTATTTACTTGTTTTGCGACATTATTTCTAGCATTTGTGATAATACTAGCAATTTCATTTACTAATGCTTCATTGTTTAACAAATTATTTTCCACAATCAACTACTCCTTTCAATATTAATTATTCTTATTATACCCTTATTTTAAAAAGAAAAAAAGAAGCATCTAAACTTCTTACAAAGTCTAAATACTTCTCTAATTTTCTCACAACAATTATTATTAACGTTTTGTTATCTCTTAGTTAGTATACATTAGATAAAAAAACTGATTTTATCATTTATTTTTATACTCTATTTTTAGTTTACTGCTTTATTGCTACCATATTTAGCACAACTCAAATCTTCTCACGTCAACAAACCCTAAAGAAAATCAATACCTTCAATTAACTAAAAAGTTCTGAAATTTAATTGTAGTAAAAGTTTTTCATTACTAAGGTATATTATTCTTACTTAATAATTGTCTTAATAAGTTGCATCATAATATCCTTATCTTCTGGTCTTGACGTTGCTACTAGTATCGTTAAAGTCGCTAAAGCATCATTATTAATTTTTTCTTTTCCACCTTTATATAATGCATTGTTCTTTTCTAAAAAATATAAAAATATTGTTGCTCCAATCCTCTTATTGCCATCAATAAAGCTATGGTTTTTTATATGAAAATATAATAATGCACTTGCTTTGTCTTCAAGTGTTGAATATAAGTCATTTCCTCCAAAACTTTGATATATGGTTGATATACTACTTTTAAATGAATCTGCAAATTGATCTCCTTAATCTACAAACATTGTATTATGTATCAATTTTATACATTCATCATATTGAATAACATATACATCTTTTTGTCCTCCAGGTACTTCTAAACAATGATGATCATAATCATCTAATATTTTAAACCCTCTTTGATAAGCTTTTAAAAACTCTAACATAGCATCACTCGTTGGTAATTTTCCACTTGCGTCTTTATATTGAGCAAGTATTCTTGTGATGTATTCAATATCTTGAAAATGTCTATCATTAACAACATATCCTTTTAATAAGTATTCTCCCAATATATTATTAGCCCATTTTCTAAAAAGAATACCATTTTTTGATTTTACTCTATAACCCACTGAAATAATAACATCTAAATTATAATAATTTACAATTACATTTGCTATTCTGTCTTTTTTTGTACGAGGATCATACCTTTTTAGTTGTGTTGCAATTTTTGCAACTGAACTAATTTCATCTAATTCTCCTTCTTTAAAAATGTTAGATATATGTCTAGAAATAGTTGATTTATTTTTATCAAATAATTCACTCATTTGATCTAAAGTTAACCATACAGTATTATCATCATGACTAACTTTAACTTCTAATTTTAATTCTCCATTTTCAAAAGTAATTAATTCATTATTTTTAATCATATCATTCATAATATCACCTTCTTCATTTAAAATTTAATTAATTATTTTATTATATAACTAACTCACTCTTATTTCATTAAAAAATACAAAAAAAGATCCAAGATAAACTTGAATCTTTTTTGTATTTGTTTGAAATTATCTTTTTGAGAATTGTGGAGCACGTCTTGCTTTTTTAAGACCATATTTTTTACGTTCTTTAACACGTGCATCACGAGTAAGGAATCCAGCAGCTTTTAAAGTTGGTCTATAATCAGAACCAGCTTCTAATAATGCTCTTGAGATACCATGACGGATAGCTCCAGCTTGTCCTGAATATCCACCACCATAAACATTTACTTTTACATCAAATTGATTAGTTGTATTAGTTAATTCTAATGGTTGATTAACAATCATTAATAATACATCTGATGGTAAATAATCTTTTGCTGGTTTATCATTAATTGTAATATTTCCTGTACCAGGTGTTAAAATAACTCTAGCTACAGAAGTTTTTCTACGTCCAGTTCCACGATATTGTACATTTGCCATTGTTCTCTCTTACCCCCTTACCCTTTGATTTTTAACTCTTCAGGATTTTGTGCTGCATGTGGATGTTCACTTCCAGCATAAACAAATAATTTCATACCTTGTTTTCTACCTAATGTATTATGTGGTAACATACCTTTTACTGCTGCTTCAACCCAACCAGTTGGATTTTTTTCTTTGAATTGGCGTGCAGTTTTAACTTTTAAACCACCAAGCCAACCTGAATGATGATAATATTTAACTGAATCTAATTTTTTACCAGTCATTACTACTTTGTCAGCATTTACAATAATCACATAATCACCAGTGTCTACATGTGGTGTATAAGTAGGTTTATGTTTACCTCTTAACACTTTTGCTACTTCTGATGCTAAACGTCCTAAAGTTAATCCTTCAGCATCAACTACGTACCATTTTCTTTCGATTGTGGCTGCATTAGCCATAGTTGTTTGTCTCATTTTTTCTTCTCCTTTATCCTTACCGGGGACTTAGGTTCATAAGAACATTCTCATTATAAACACTTCATAATCCAATGTCAATTATTTTTACAAATTATCTTGTTATTTTCATAGATTTTTTGTCTTTTTCTAGTTTTAAAATAAACCCTATTTTTTATTGTAGTCAAGATAATTTTTTTTTTTAATATTTTTGTTCAAATTAAATATTTTCTATATAAATTATAACCCAATATCATCCATCATAAATATATTTACCTTGTATAATAACCATAAAAAATGCCGGCACTGAGCCGGACATTTTTTATTTTAGATAATGATATTATCAGCAGTCTATCATATCTATATTTTTATATTAGCATCTTTTTCTTTTTTTGAATAATACTACTCCTGCAGCAGACATAGTTAATACAAATAATGCTGTACCAATCGCTGCATCATCACCTGTTTTTACTGCAGTTGATGAATTTGATCCTGAATTTGGATCTGAAGGTGTTACACCAGGATCAGTTGTAGTATCATTTTTTACCAATCCAGCGATAGCTTCGTTTAATCTAGCATAAGCAGATTGAATTGCTTCTTTATCTCCAGATTCTAATGCTGATTTAACATCAGCTAATGCTGCAGATAATTTATTTAATGAATCCTTTGTATAAGCATCTGTCTTACCTACTAAAGAATTACCTTTTTCGATTAAATCATTAACATCTTTTTCATCTACATATTTTTCTAGGTTTGCAATTGCATTATTTAATGCTTGAATAGCATTTGCAACTTCTTCTTTTGTTGCATCAGTATCTTCGAACACTGCTCTAGCTGAAGCTATAGCTTTATCTAAAGCCGCTCTTGAAGCTTTAGTGTATGTGGCATCTTTTCCTACTTCTGCAACTGCATTATTTATTGTATTTTCTAATTCTGTTTTATCAACAGCAACTGCATTTACTGTTACAGTTACAATTTTTGAATATGATCCATTTACAAATTGTACTTCATATTCACCAGTTTCACTTTCAATAACTGTTTCTGGATTTACCCATGACCATCCTTCTGGTAGTGCAATACTTTCTAATTTATTTCCAATAACTCCATTTAATTCAAAGTCACTTGGGAAAGTTCTATCAACTACTGTTAAGATAGCTGTTTTACGAGTAAATTTATAATCAGTATCACGATTTACTCCTCTAACATCATCATATTCGATACCGTTAGGAATTGCAGTATAATGAATATTATATTTACCAGCAGGTAAATTTGCTAAACTTGCTACATCATCTTTACCAGTACATAATAAATCAACAGAAGTTAATCCACCAGTATTTTTAAACATATGTTCATTTTCTACTGAGAAATCAACAAATGTATCATTAGTTGATGTAACTCCTTCTAATAGATCTGGAGTATCTCCTTCAACCATTGTAACATCGCTTACACCATTAAGTTCAGGGGCAGAAGCATAATATTCTTCAGCAGCAGCTTTTTGTTCTGCGTTTTGTGCATAATATACATAATCAATTTGGAATTCAGTTCCTGCTAAACCAGGTACTGTATCACCAGGCCAGTTACCACCCATTGCAAGATTTAATTGAATATATTGTGGGCGATTGAAACATTTTTTAGCTGATTCTCCCCATTGAGGGTTAGTTAAATCTAATGTGTTGTACACAACACCATCTACATACCATTCAATTTTATCTGGAGACCAGTTAATACCGAATACATGATAATCATCATTGAAATCAGTATCATTTGTATACATTTTACCACCTGAACCAGTAGTATCTTGATCCCATTGATCACCGATATCTGGATCATAGAAATGAGCAGTACCCCATACTTGTTTATTTCTATCTTCACCTTCATGACCACCTAATAATTCCATGATATCGATTTCTCCACAACGTGACCATCCATATCCTTGTTGTTTATTAACTTTACCATCAAGTGTGAAATCTGCACCTAAAGTCCAGAATGCTGGGAATGCCCCACGACCTTTAGGTAATTTTGCTCTCATTTCGATTCTTCCATATAAGAATTCTTGTTTACCATGAGTACGAACACTTCCTGAGTTATAAATAACTTTTCTTGATCCGCGAGGATTTGTATATTGATCTTCTTCAGCACGATCAGTAGCTCTTAATACTAAGTTTCCATCCCGCATAAATACATTTTCTTCGCTTTTTACATAATGTTGTTGTTCAACACCACGAATACATCCTAATTCATAGCCCCAAGTATCTGTATCTAATTCATCTTCATTAAATTCTTCAGCCCATACGATGTCATAATCTTCATCTCCAGATGAACTAGCAACTTCATGCATTGAAACATCATCTACATAAATAGGTGCTTCATAAATAGGTCCACTTGCTGAATCAGCCCATTTCATAGCACAAAGTTGAATTTCAGAATAATTTCCTGTATTAAATTTGATTTCTACTTCTTGATAAACTCCTACTTGATCTTGTGAGTTACAAGAAACTGTTGTTCCCTCATTTACTGTTGTTGCCAGGTAGTTAGCTTTTACATTAAAGAAAACTTGCCCACCAACTTTACCAACAGCAATTTTAGCTTTTGCAACATAATCTGTGTTAGGTTTTACCTTAAGTGTTTGATATAATACTGAATCATTTTGGTTTTCTTTTAATAATCCATGATAATTTCCACTAGCTGCAGTTTCTTTTGAATTTAAAACATCTGAATTTTTAAATTGCCAACCAGTTTTATTATCTTCAAAATCGCCATTAGTAATTAAATCTGCTTCAGTAGCTTCACCTGTGTTCAAATCTACTAAATCATATTCTGTGTCAATTGAAGCTGCATCCACATTTACAATATTAGCAGTTGCAAACATGCTACTAACCATACCAAATGTAGCCACCAATGAACACACTTTAGTCATTCTCTTTTGTTTCATATGCTTTTCCCTTTCTCTATAATAGTACCAGTTGTTTTTGATTGATTTGATATTTTATGCTGACTTAAATATCTTCAAAACACATCAACCTCAACGAATACGCTTACATTATATAATGTCTGATATTGTTTGTAAAGATATTTTAGTAAATTTTTACTTATTTAATATGACGGAATTAAATAAATTATGATTAAATAAGCAGTTTTTTAATTATTATTTTGTTATTATATTTAAAATTACGTTTAAGACATATCTTAATACCGTCTTTATAATTTACTAAATTTTTAGTTAAAATATATAACTTCTTTATGATAAAAAGAAAAGATCGCCTAAGCGATCTAATATAGTCTATTTAGAGAAAAATTCCAGTGATAATCTTAACACTTCTTTAATTTGATCAATAGTATCAAAATTATGATTTCCACCTTCAATAGTTACAAACTGCAACTGCTTTCCAAATTTAGGAATATAAATTTTAGAAATATCATATGGAACTGTTTTATCTTCACTTCCATGAATTACTAACAAATCATTTTTATATGTATCTAAATTTTGATAAAAATCACGTGCTAAAATATCATCAACAAAATCTTGAGATATTTCAAATCCACCATGATCATAAAGCCCTTCTTGATTAGGCTCCATTTTTCCTGTTAAATAATCCAGAGCCGCTGGTAAATTAAATGCCGGAGCCCATAAGACCATTTTCTTAATTACATCAGGATATAGCTTTGCTAGTTCGCTAGCAACTGCACCACCCATTGAATGACCCAAAAGATAAACTTCTGTGCAATTTTCCATTTTTAGTGTTTCTTCTAAAATAATTCTAGCACAAGCAAGCTCATCTTTAAAAGTCATATCCTTAAAATTCAAATCACTTTCGCCACTTCCAAGAAAATCAAATCTAAAAGTTGCAATTCCTTTAGCTTCTAACATTCTAGCTAATTGTACATAAGAAAATTTTGTCCCTGTTTTTTGACCAGTAAAACCATGAAAAATTATACAAACCGGATGTTTATCAACATTTGGCTTATGAAAGAAACCACGCATGGTTCCTTTAAATGTTGGAATTTCACAATAATGTTGCATTAATAAATACCGTGCGCTTTTTTAAAGCGATGAATTCCTTTATTGTCTAAATATTGTTGAGTTATAAACCGAATACTATCTTCGTTATAATCGCCTCCGATTTGTACACATGTATCCATAATTTCACTTGTTAAAGCTAACCAGATTTCATCACTAAAATCTTCTGTTGTCACCATTTCTTTTACAATCTTTAAACATTGATCAATATAATCATCTTTATTAATTTCTACTATACCTTCCATTTCATCTACTCCTTTACTAATTCTTTCATCACATAACCCGCAATCATCAATCCTGCTACCGATGGTACAAAACTCATACTTCCCGGTGTACTGCCAGCAACTTTTTGCGGTATTTCTGTTGAATATAAAACCGGACATTTTTTTATAGCGCGTTTTTTCAATTCACGACGCATTACACGTGCGAGCGGACAAACGTTAGTTTTATATATATCATCGATTTTAAAGCTGCCAGGATCCAATTTATTACCAGTTCCCATTGAAGAAATAATTTTTATTCCTCGTTGATTACACTCTTCAATTAAAGCTATTTTAGCCTTAACAGTATCAATGGCATCTACAACAAAGTCACAATCACTAAAAATATCTTCATCACCATTTCCAGGCAAATAAAATTTTTGATATGTGGTAATTTTAAGTAGCGGATTAATATCTAAACAACGTTCTTTAGCCACTTCTACTTTAGCTTTTCCAATCGTGGAATGTAAAGCATATAACTGACGATTAAGATTAGTTATATCTACAATGTCATGATCGACTAAAACCAAAGCTCCAACGCCACCGCGTGCCAAAGCTTCTACCACATAACTACCAACGCCACCAAGTCCAAAAACAGCTACTTTTTTATTTTGAAGTTGTTCAACCCATGATGAACCTACCATTCTTTCTATCCTTGAAAATTGTTCCATAACACACCTCGCATTTATTATAAACTAATCTCCATATTTAATAAAGAAGAGTAAATATTTTTTTATAGTCCAATTAGGTCTAAAAATGTATAGACCAATTCGGTCACCACTATAATAAACTAAGGTGGTGGTTTTATGCGATACAAAAGGATAAGAGATTTACGTGAAGACAAAGATCTAAAACAAAGAGAATTAGCTGAATATTTAAACGTATCACAAAAAACATATTCACGTTATGAACGCGGTGAACGAACCATCGATCCTGAAATCTTAGCTAAATTAGCTACATTTCATGAAACCACTGTTGATTACTTAATCGGTCGTACCGATGATAAAACTGATTATACCAAAAAGAAATCTAATAAACGTTAGATTTCTTTTCATTTTAAAAAGCATTTGAAAAATCAAATGCTTATTCATAATCTGCTGTATATCCTCGCTGATCTAATTCTAATTTAACTACTTGCCAATCATTAATTAAATCACCAAGTTCTTCTTTTATTCTGACAACACCCATCTTATCTTCTGCTCGAATCAACGCCATAATAGTTGGTCCAGCCCCTGATAAATAGGCACCTAGTATTTGCTCATCTTCTTCTAAAACATCCATGATTTCACAATATCCCGCAATCAAGTCACCTCGATAAGGCTGATGTAAACGATCTTTAAAACCAAGTTTTAAACCATCGTCAAAACCATTGATCAATGAGGCAACCATTAAAGCTAAATGCGAAACATTTTTTATAGCATCTGCTCTTGGTAAAACCTGTGGTAAAACTGAACGTGATTGTTCTGTCGATAAAGTAAATGGTGGTATCAAAGCCACAAAACGATAATCATGTTTAACCGGTATATTTAAAGTTAAAACATTTTCTTCTTCCATTACCGAAACTGTAAGTCCCCCAAAAATAGCTGGAGCCACGTTATCAGGATGCCCCTCTATTGCTGTCGCTAATTCAAGAATTTCTTGACGATCTTCAGCTTTATCTTTAAATGCAAAAGCACCTACAATTCCAGCCACAATACAAGTCGAACTACTTCCCAGTCCTCGAGTATATGGCACCTCACCACTGCATTCAATTTTTAATCCTTGATAATCCAAATCACATTTTTTGGCTGCTTGTTTAAAAGCCTGATATGTTAGGTTGTTTTCATTACAAAACTGTTGCGGACATCCAGTAATTTCTAAACCTTTTTCCATCAATTCGAAGGTAAAGGTATTAAACATTGTCAAAGCTACTCCCGCAACGTCAAAACCAGGACCAAGATTAGCACTTGTTGCCGGCACTTTTACTTTTACTTTCATAAAAACCTCCTACATCGCTTCTATTTCTGATTTGATAAAATCAACGATTTCACTTTTATCAATTGCTTGTTTATGCAATACTTCACGATCTTTAATTCCTACTAATGGTTTAGGAATCATAACCCCTGTTTTTTCATGCAATTTATCAATTGCATCATAAACATTTAATTCCTCACCATAAATAGCTTTATATACAGATTCAGGGAATTTATATGGTGAAGCAGTAGCTAACAATACTGTTTTAGTATCATCACCGCTTTCATGTTGATATCTTTTCAATACTCCATAACCAACTGCTGTATGAGTATCTAATAAATAACCCGTTTCATTATAACAAGACTTAATAGTTTCTAATACTTCTTGTTCATTTAAGCACCCTGCTTTAAATTGATCTTTAATTTTTTCAAAAACTTCTTTATCTACTTCATAAACTCCATCCTGGTTAAGTTTATCCATATAACTACGAACTTTATCCCCATCTTTAGTCATAAACCATACTAATCTTTCTAAATTACTAGAAACTAAAATATCCATTGCCGGAGCATTAGTTTTATAAAACTCACGATTAGCATCATATTTACCAGTAGTAAAGAAATCAGTTAAAATATTATTTTTATTTGAAGCGCAAATAAATTTATTAACTGGCAATCCCATTTGTTTAGCAAAATATCCAGCTAAGCAATTACCAAAGTTACCACTAGGTACACAGAAATTAATTTCATCCCCTAATTTAATTTCATTATTACGCACCAATTCAAAATAACTATGGAAATAATAAACAATCTGTGGAATTAATCGCCCTACATTTATTGAATTAGCTGACGATAAAAAGACATTATGTTTATCACTTGCTTCTTTTAATTCTTGTGATCCAAAAGCTTTTTTCACTGCAGTTTGCGCATCATCAAAATTACCATGGATCCCAATTACTTTAACATTATTTCCAGTTTGGCTAACCATTTGCTGCTGTTGAATCATAGAAACACCATCTAATGGATAAAACACTTTAATGCAAGTTCCTGGAACATCTTTAAATCCTTCCAAAGCTGCTTTACCAGTATCCCCACTAGTTGCCGCTAAAATCATAACTTCTCGTTGTTCATTTAATTGTTTTAATGAAAGTGTCATTAAATAAGGTAATAGCGATAATGCCATATCTTTAAAAGCTGCTGTTTGTCCATGGAACAATTCAGCCACAAAAACATCGCCAGCTTTTTTTACTGGAACTACATTTTTAGGAAATAATCCTTTCCCATATGCATTTTTACAAGCTTCATGAATTAATTCTTTTCCATCTTCTGGAACAAAAGTACTTAAAACTTCTGTCGCTAAATCAACATAATCTAATTTCATCAATGCCTCAAGATCCATTTTTGTAAAATCAAAATCCGGCACTAATAAACCACCATCACTACCAATACCTTGAACAATTGCCTGATAAAAATTTATTTCTTTTTGCTGGTTTCGTGTACTTATATATTTTTTTTCCATCCTAGAATCCCCCTATGTGATTTAAATTATTGTATACAATTTATTTATATAAGTCAACATATACTTTATTATAACATAATAAGTAAAATTACTTTGATTACTTCAATTATTATCGTTAATCGTTGACTTATTGTATACAACCGTGGTACTATGTCATAAATCAAAGAATTGGAGGATTAATTATGTTATCGATAGGCATGAATGTAATTGGTATTTTAATAATGCATACCATTATTATGTCTACTGATATATAATTGGTCCTAGTATTAATTTCAAAAATGTTAGGGCCTTTTATTAAAGGCCAATTTTTGTTATATAAGGGGGAATACAATGAAAATCGGAGTAATTGGACTAGGCACAGTTGGTTTTGGAGTTGTCGAAATATTGACTAATGAAAAACAACGCTTAGAACAAGAAATTAAAGAAGAGGTTGTTATCAAATATGGTTGTGGTCTTGAAGAAGTAGATTTGCCTGAAGGAATTATTTATACTAATGATTTTCACGATGTCATCAATGACAAAGAAATTGATGTTGTTGTTGAATTAATTGGTGGTATCAACGTTGCTAAAGAAATTATTCTTGGCGCTATCAACAACGGTAAACATGTCGTTACTGCCAACAAAGCTTTATTGGCTCATCATGGCAAAGAAATTTTCACTGCCGCTAGAGAAAATAATGTCCATATTTTCTATGAAGCAAGCGTTGGTGGCGGAATCCCTGTTTTAGTTGGTCAAAAAGAAAGTTTAATTGCTAATAATACCAAAGAAATTATTGGAATATTAAATGGTACTACAAACTTTATTTTAACATTAATGGAAACAGAAAATCTTGATTTTAACGAAGCATTGACAATTGCCGATGGCTTAGGATATGTTGAAGCGAACCCATCATTAGACTTAGATGGTATCGATGCAGCACATAAAATTTGTATTTTAGCACAAAATGGATTTAAAAAATTCATAGATTTTGATAAAATTTCTGTTAGCGGTATTCGAAATGTAACTAAAGTAGACATGGATTATGCTAAAAAACTAGGTTATCGTTTTAAAATGATCGCTCAAGCAAAAGAAGTCAATAATGGAATTGGAATAGATGTTGCAGCAACCTTAGTTAATAAAAAAGAACTAGTCGCTAATGTTATGGATGCATATAATGTAATAGAGATCGACAATGATTATGTCGAAAACGTTATTTTCTATGGAAAAGGAGCTGGACGTTATGTTACAGCATCTGCCGTTGTTAGTGATATTATTAAAACAACTCAAAAAGAGTACTGGAACCATGATTATCAAGATTGTCAAAACATTTATCCAATCACTAAATCAAAATATTATCTTCGTTGTGACCGACCTATCGATGTAGACTATGAATTATATTTTACCGAAAAACAAGATCATATCTATATCACTCACGAAGTTGAATTAGCAAAGTTGACAACTAGTCTTGGTAATTTAGATTATACAATTTTTAAAGTGAGGGGATAAAATGAACATTATTGTCCAAAAATTTGGCGGAACATCAACACGTTCCCGGGAAACACGTTCAGTGATGTACAACAATATTATTCGAGAAATTAATAACGGCAATAAAGTTGTTGCAGTTGTATCCGCAATGGGTCGCTATGATGATCCTTATGCTACTGATACATTGTTATCAATTGTTAATACTAAACAGTTAACCGATGAAGAAATTGATCGTCTAACTAGTATCGGTGAAACAATTTCTACTTTAGTATGTAAAGGAGAAATGGCCAGTCTTGGTTACAAAACAGCAACTATTACTAACGATGAATTAGGAATTGTAACTGACTCGACTTTTAATAACGCTACAATTAATCAGGTAGAAGGAAAAGATATTATTGAAAAATTAAATTACGCTGATGTCGTATTCTGTCCTGGCTTCCAAGGTCATTCAATTCATGGTAAAATTACTACCCTTGGCCGTGGTGGCAGTGACTTATCAGCTGTTGCAATCGGTGTAGCCGTAGATGCTAGCGAAGTTGAAATTTATAGTGACGTCAATGGTATTTATACAGCTGATCCTAGAATCGTACCTGATGCCATAAAATTAGATTATATTAGTTATGCTGAAATGCTAGAATTATCTAAAAATGGCGCTAAAGTATTAAATCATCGTTGTGTACAGCTTGCCGCTAGTCACAATATTGCAATACATGCCCGTTCTTCATTCGAAGATATCAAAGGGACATATGTTATAGGAGATGAACTTATTATGAAAGAAAATCTTAATCAATTAATTATATCAGGAATTACTGGTTCACAAAACGAAGCTAGAATCACACTTGTAAAAGTTGATGCTACAAACAATAGCGCTGGTAATTTATTCCAGAGAATTGCTGATGCTGGTGTTAATGTTAACGTATTTAACCAGGCTTTAGTTGGTGGCGGTAAAATGGATATTTCTTTAGTTATCAATGACAAAGATGTTCCTGCTGTTATTGAAGTAATGAATGAACTTAAATCACAATTAAATGCTGAACGAACAATTGTCCGCGGTAATATTGGAAAAGTATCGGTAATTGGAGTGGGAATCAAAAATAATCGCGGTATGTTCCAAAAAGCATATAATACTTTAATGGAAAACGAAATCAATGTCGAAATGACATCTTGTTCAGAAATTAATATTTCATGTTATATTGATCGTGATGAAGTAAAAAAAGCTCAGGTTTTATTACACGAAGCTTTTTTAGGAAAAAAAGAAAGGAAGTAATTTAAAATGAAAAAATATAAAGTTGCAATTGTCGGTGCTACAGGTGCAGTTGGAAGAGAAATGCTTAGATGTATTTTTCAATTCAACTTCCCTTTTGAAAGTATCAAACTTTTAGCATCTTCACGTAGTGCTGGAAAAGAAATTGAATTTGAAGGACATAAATTTATTGTTGAAGAATTAACAGAAAATAGTTTTGAAGGTATCGAAGTAGCATTCTGGTCAGCTGGTGGCAGCATTTCTGAAAAATATATGGAATATGCTGTAAAAGCTGGATGTGTTAATATCGATAATACTAGTCATTTTAGAATGGATCCTGATGTTCCATTAGTAGTACCTGAAGTAAATGGTGAAGCTTTAAGAAATCACAAAGGAATTATCGCTAATCCAAACTGTACTACAATTCAAATGGTTAGTGCTTTAAATCGTTTAAATGAATATTTTGATATTGAACGAATCATCGTTTCTACTTATCAAGCAGTATCTGGTGCTGGAGTAGCAGGAATGGAAGAATTATATCGTCAATCTCAAGAAGTATTAGATGGTAAAGAACCGATTGCTAAAACGCTTCCTTGTGCTAGCGATAAAAAGCATTTCCCTATTGCATTTAACTGTATCCCTCAAGTTGATAAATTTGATTTAGATAATCACTTCACTAAAGAAGAAATGAAAATGGTTAATGAAACCAAAAAAATCTTCAATAAAGATATTAAAGTAAATGCGACTTGTGTTCGTGTTCCAGTTTTACGTGGTCATTCTGAATCAGTTTATATCGAAACAAAAAAACCAATTGATATCGATAAAGCATTTGAACTATTAAGAAATTCTACTGGTGTTGAATTATATGATGATGTTGAAAATCAAATCTATCCAATGGCTAACCTTTTTGTTGGTGATGAATTAGTTCATGTTGGACGTGTTCGTAAAGATTTAGATAATCCAAACGCTTTAAGCTTATGGATCGTAGCTGATCAATTAATGAAAGGTGCTGCCTATAATTCAGTTGATATTGGTCTTAAAATGATTGAAATGGGTCTATTATAAAAACAAAAATCCACTATTTGGTGGATTTTTTGTTTAAATAAATATATTAATTATTTTGCAAAGTCAGCTCTCTAGTATAACGACGCATATAATATATAACAATTACTGCTACAATTGCTTCAGTTATCAACATAGCAAACCAGATACTATCACCACCAACAATTGCTGGTAATAAATCATGATTCCACTAATAACTAATCCTCTTAATACCAAAATAAAAAATGAAATTCATGGTTTCATCAAAGATTAGAGATAAAATAATATATTGAAAAAATATTAAATGGTAAAAAACAAACGATAAACCATACCTTCTCATAATTGTCGTATCCATACCAAAGAAATAATCTCCAAAACATTAAAGATCCACCTGCTAATACCGCAATTGTTGCTAGTCCTGGATTATTATCATTTCGTAAAAAAGCCGCTAGCATTTGATTAAACAAAAATAATGGTACAACAAATTTAATCGGTATTAAATATTGTTTAGACAACGGCATTAAACTTGCCTCACCACCAAATAGTGTCAACATTGGCTCATCTAAAAAATAATTACTAATCTTATCATTCCAATTAACAAAGCCAAAATTTTTTCCCTTCTTACTATCCTCTTTGCCTTTGACAATACTTAAAATTACAGAACCCCCAATTCCTATCATCACTCCTAAACTATAGATAATTTTCCAGATTGGTCCTACTACAACCAAGGCCACTGCTTGATCTAGATATTGATACTGATTTACTATAGCCATATCGCCAACACTATATGAACTAATCATAGCATTACCAAAAAGGTCACAAATAACTATTTAAAATCCACTTAATTAATTGTTTTCATTAATATACATTTCTTTCAAAAAAGTCCAATAAAACAATAATATTTTAGCCTCTTACCTTATCTACTAAAAACAAATAACTTTTTGAGTAAACAAAATTAGTATCTAAATGATTTTTTCTGTCAAAATTTCATTAAATATAAATTAAATCTACTATTTTCTTTATTTATTTTTTAGAAAAATCACCCGTTTTGTTTTAGATTAGTTGTCTATACTAATATCGAGGTGAAAGAAATGAGTAAAATTACCGAAAATAAAAAAAATATTTTGATTTTTTTGACTATGGTCATTGCCATGGCTCTAATTTGTTTAATTTTATATAAACCATTTTCTAACTACTTAAATGATCCAGCTATTTTAAAAGAAAAATTAGCAAAATTTGGTAATTGGGGTAAATTAATGTTAATTTTTGCAATGACCATTCAAGTTATTTTTGTATTTCTACCAGGTGAAATTATTGAAGTAGCTGCCGGCTTTTGTTATGGTACAATTCCTGGATTAATAATTTGTCTAACAGGTTCTATCATTGGCAGCATCTTTATCTATTGGTTTATTGAAAAATTTGGTTTGAATTTTGTTAAAAAATTTTTTGATTTAAAAAAGTTTCATGAAGTTGCTTTTTTAAAAAAAGAGAAAAATCTTGAATTAATCATTTTTATTATTTTTTTTATTCCCGGCACTCCAAAAGATCTTTTAACCTACATTGCACCATTTACAAGAATCAAGCTTAAAACATTTCTTTTACTAACCACTTTTGCTAGGATACCATCAGTAATTACTAGTACGATTGGTGGAAATGCCCTATCCAATCAAAACTATCGCTTTACAATTTTAGTCTTTGTAATTACCGGTCTTATATCTTTAATCGGTTTAATTTGTTACAATTTTTATATCAAAAAAAAGAATCTTTAGAAAATCTTTGGAAATCATTTCTACTATTCTTAATATATTCATTCTATAATATAGAAGGTGAAAGGAAGTAGAAAAATGACTCAAGATAATATTTTAGTAGTTGAAGATGAAATTGAAATTGCTAAAGCAATTGCTATTTATCTAAAATCACAAAACTATAATGTATATATTGCTCATAATGGCAAAGAAGGAATCGAAATTATCGAAAATAACACTATTCATTTAGCAATCGTTGATATCATGATGCCAATAATGGATGGAATTGAAATGACAATGAAAGTACGAGAAAAACATGATTTTCCAATTATTTTCTTATCAGCAAAATCTGAAGATATTGATAAAATTACTGGTTTAAATATTGGTGGTGACGATTATGTAACTAAACCATTTGTCCCAATGGAGCTATTAGCCAGAGTTTCTTCGCAATTAAGACGATATCATAAATATTTAGACATGGTAAATAAAAATACTGTTGAAAGCAATAAATATGTTGTTGGTGGACTAGAGTTAGATCTTGATACTAAAGAAGTTAGTGTTGATGGTAAACTGATAAAAGTAACACCAATCGAATTAAAGATTCTTGAACTGTTAATGAAACAGCCTGGGCGGGTTTACTCAAGTGAACAAATATATGAAAATGTTTGGCATGAAACAGCTATAAATACCGAAACAGTAATGGTGCATATTCGCAATCTACGCGAGAAAATTGAAATCAATCCAAGTAATCCACAGTATTTAAAAGTAGTCTGGGGTGTTGGATATAAAATCGAAAAAATGTAGAGGTGATTAAATTGAATAAAAAGAAAATATTATTCAGTATTTTAACGATTATCATTTTACTTATTAGTAGTATCGGTGTTTATTCTTGCTATCAAATAACTAAAGATGGGAATGAAACTGTTGATTTTAACCAAAACTATGTTCTTTATGACATACTAGATACTGTTTATCCAATCAGCTTTGAACTTGATAATGTTGGTAAAGAAGGTATTAATAAATATATTACTGCTAATGAAACAACGACTAATTCATTTTATCAAAGTAATATTATTTATAATTTAGAAAGAATGGATAGTAAAAAGAATATTATCTATTATGCCACTGGTAATAATAATATTTCATCAAACACTAATGATAATTTAGCTAATATTCAAAACGATAAAAATTTACAAGACAAATATCAATGGTATGTAATGCTTAACTTTGATGAAAACGGAATATTATCATATGATTCTTTAGGTAATGATAAATCCGTAAAACAAAATTTTGAATTAATCTGGAATAATTACAAACAATCTAATTTTGATTATCTCTATTATGATGGCAGCGACTGGACCTTAAATAACCCAAGTAATTTTACTATTTATTTAGCGGTCCCTCAAAATATTATTACTGATTCTGAAGATTCTATTGCTTATGAAGCTTCTAATTTAGTAATCGAAAATATTATTCCAATTGCCTTATGTGCCATTGTCGTAGTTTGTATTTATATTCTAATTTATCCATATGAAACCGAAAAAGAAATTGGTATATTTAAATATCCTGCTAAAATCAAACTCGAACCACTAGCTATTTTAATTGCCGTAGCATTTGCTGGGATAATAGTTGTTATTTATAGTTTAATTGTTGATTTTAGTAATGGCTATTATTTATCAAGACTAAATTCTATTGGGTTAACTGATTATAGTGAAGCAATTATTGCCACTATGAATGTTGTTGCCTGGATGGGACTTTTATACTTAGCCATGTTTACAATCTTCTACTTAAAATCTTATTTTAAAGAAGGTTTTGTTAATTCTTTAAAGAAAAATACTATCTGTGCCTGGATTTTAAAAACTATAAAACATTTAATTGATAAAGCTGCTAATTTTGATTTTAATGATGATATCAATAAAACAATTCTTAAAATAGTAGTAGTTAACTGTATTATTGTTTCTATTATTTGTTGTTTTTTTACTTTTGGTATTTTCTTTACTTTAATCTATTCAGCTATTCTATTTTATATATTGAAAAATAAATTTAAAGATTTCCAAAAAAATTATCAGGTTTTACTAACTGCAGTAAAAAGACTTTCAAATGGTGATTTTGATGTCGAAGTCCATCAGGATATTGGTATTTTCAATTCTTTAGGACATGAATTTACTAATGTAAAAAACGGTTTTGAAAAAGCTGTTAACGAAGAAGTTAAATCACAGAAAATGAAAACAGAATTAATTTCTAATGTATCTCATGATTTAAAAACACCATTAACATCAATTATTACTTATATTGATTTATTAAAAAATGAAGATCTTGATAAACAACAGCAAAGAGAATACATTAATACTTTAGATCGTAATGCTTTAAGACTTAAAAATTTAATCGATGATTTATTTGAGGTAGCTAAAGTAAATAGTGGCGATGTGAAGTTAAATATAGTTCCTGTTGATATTATTGCATTAATTCAACAAGCAAAATTTGAATTAGAAGATCAATTTAACGCAAAAAATTTAATTTTTAAAACTAATTATCCTGATGAAAAAATCATTTTAAATCTTGATAGTTCTAAAACATATCGAATATTCCAAAACTTATTAACAAATATTAGTAAGTACGCTCTTGAAAATACTCGAGTTTACATTGATATTATAAAAGAAGATAATCAGGTTAGCATCTCATTTAAAAACATTTCTGCTGATGAAATTAAAGTTTCAGAAGCTAAATTAGTAGAGAGATTTGTTCAAGGTGATACTTCTAGAAATACTAGTGGCAGTGGATTAGGTTTATCGATTGCTAAAAGCTTCACCGAACTTCAACACGGTACTTTTAATATCAACGTTGATGGTGATTTGTTTAAAACAACTGTAATTTTCAACCTAAAATAAGGGGATTTTTTCCCCTTATTTATTTTTAAATTTTTTTAATAGACCAACACCAATTGGATATGGTCCTGTATGAACACCAATCGTTGCACCAATCTGGCGTAGTGGAATATCACAGTCATAATTAGGATCATAAGTTTTCAATTTTTCTATAAACTGTTCTTTAAATTCCTGTCCTTCATCTTTATCGTAGCCAAATCCTACTGCAAATCGATATTCATTTAGATTAAGATTCATTTCCTGTAAATAATTAATTATTTGTTCCATTACTTTAGCTTTAGATTTTTTGCGGCCACGAGTAATACCATTATTAAAAATTTCACCTTCTTTTAATAAAATCAATGGTTTTATTCCTAATGCTCCAGCGGCAATACCCGATAATTTACCAACACGACCACCATGAATCAAATAATCCATACTGCCAATTGTAAAAAAGATTCGTCCCGTACTTTTTATATCATTAATAAAAGCAACTGTTTCTTCAAAAGACGCTCCACTGTTTTTCTTAGCAACTGCTTCTTCAACTAGCATTCCTTGTAAAACAGTATTAACAGTTGCATCAATAACTTCAATTTTTACATCTGGATAGTCTTCTAATAAAATTTCTTTAGCATTAATAGCTGAATTATATGAGCCAGAAAATTTTGTTGTAATACAAATACAAATAATATCAATCTTTTTAGCAGCTAATGGTTTAAATGCATCTAAATAATCTTGAATTGATGGCATTGAAGTTTTAGGAAATACTTTAGGATTATCAACCATAAATTGATAAAACTCTCTAATTCCTAATTCTGCTATTTCTTTTTGATAATTAACTCCATCTAAAGAAATATAAAATGGTACGACATCTACATCCAGTTTCTTTGTTAAATCGATACCTAAATCACAAGATCCATCTGTTACAATTCTATACATTTTCATCCCTCATCTCTATATTAGTATAATTATACCACTAACTTATTAAGAAATGATGAATTTTTATAATAAAAAGCAATGAATGAACATTGCTTTTTAAATATTATAGAATTTTATCAACCATTGGTAAAACAATTTTAAATGTAGTCCCCTCATTAAGCTTACTAGATAGATGAATATTACCATGATAATATTGTACGATATGTTTAACAATAGCTAACCCTAGTCCAGTACCACCTGTTTCCTTATCGCGCCCTTGATCGCATCTAAAGAATCTTTCAAATACTCGACCTTGATCTATTTTAGAAATACCTCTACCAGTATCACTCACTACAATAATAATATTTGTTTCAGATTGATGAGCTTCGATTGTTATACTTCCATTTTCAACATTATATTTAATTGCATTAGTTATTAAATTACTTAATAACTGATACATATGCTGATGATTAGAAATATAAGTTATATCTTCTACATTTTTAGTCACTGTTAAATGACGCTTGTCGATTTCAACTTGCATTGTATCAACAATTTCATCAACTAACGGCATTAAATGAACTGGATGTTTAATAACATCAATATCTTTATTTTCTAATCGAGAAATCATTAAAATGTCATTAATCAAATTAGACATATTATCAACTTCGTCATGGATTTTATCTAATGCTTTCTTTTTAGCGCCCTCATCATTGATAACTCCAGCTTCCAGCAATTCACTATAACCACGTATAGAAGTAATAGGTGTTTTTAATTCATGAGAAACATTAGAGAAAAATTCCTGTCTCATTTTCATAGAGTTATGTTGTTCTGTAACATTAACAAACAGTAATGTTACTCCATAATCTACTTTAGCTACATAGCAGTTATAAAATTCTTTTTCTTTTTCAATTTCCACTATTTGTCTTTCAGTAGATAAATGATCTAAAGCATTTATTATTTTAAAATCAAAGATAAAATCCTTTATTGAACGATTTAATTTAATTGTATTACCATATAATTTTTGTGCCTTACGATTCACCATCAAAACATCAAAATTACTATCTAATAAAATAAATCCTTCTTTCATTTGATCAAGAATGCCGTTTATTTTAATTCGTTCTTCTTTTAATGTTTTCATAGTATCATGAATTGTTTTGGCCTGTTCTTCCAATTTATAAGCAATAATATTAAATTCATCATATTTATAATCGTCGAATTCTAATTCGCGATAATCTTTCATTTTCATTACTTGAGTTGTAATTTCTTGAAGTGGTGCTGTTAGCGTATTAGCAAAACGCTTTGATAATATTAAAGCAATTACTAACGATATTACAGCTCCTATTCCAAGTGGTTTGATTAAAACTGGTAAATAATCAAAAATCCCATCATAAGGTAACGACAAACGAACAATATAATCATCATTAAATACAGCCACATAAAGCATATTTTGATGTGTTGTTTGTGAATAACGAGTTGCATAACCTACCCCATCGCTTAAAGCTTCTCTAACTTCTTCACGACCGCGATGATTTTCTTCAATTGATTCTTCATCACTATCAGCTAAAACATCGCCATCTGTATCAATAATTGTTAGACGGGTATTATCATTATATGCCAGGTCATTTAAAGGAACGACTTGTTCCTTTAAATCCTGTTTATCATCTAATTGATACTCTATTAGTTTTACTGCATAAAGCATATCATGCTCAGTATTTTCAAGTAATTGATTGGATAAAATGACCATTGATACACTACTTGATAATATTAATGTAATTAATAAAACGGTTAAAAAATAGCGAAATATTGTCTTATTCACTATCAGCATCCTCCTCGTAGAAACGATATCCAACACTACGAACCGTTCTGATATATTTATGACCATCATCCTTTAATTTACTTCTTAAAGCACGAATATGAACATCTAGAGCTCGTGATTCACCGATAAAATCATATCCCCAGATTTCATTTAATAATTCTTCTCTTTCTACAACACGGTGCTTATTATCCATTAAATATACTAACAATAAATATTCTTTATTAGTTAGTTCTAAATTTTGACCATCTAATTTAACAGTTCTTGTCTGTTTATCAACCATTAAATGTTTAGTTTTGATTACATCGCTAGTTTTATGCCGTCTTAGCAGCGAACGTACTCGGGCTTGTAATTCAAGAATTCCAAATGGTTTGGTCATATAATCATCAGAACCACTATCTAAACCATTT
Source organism: Erysipelatoclostridium sp. An15 (assembly GCF_002160675.1). Lineage (NCBI taxonomy): Bacteria > Bacillati > Bacillota > Erysipelotrichia > Erysipelotrichales > Coprobacillaceae > Thomasclavelia > Erysipelatoclostridium sp. An15. The sequence continues at coordinate 17,796 of NZ_NFLA01000019.1, read as the reverse complement.
ACTTTATCAATTTCACGATCTTTAGCACTAAGAATTAAAATTGGTAATTCATTATTAGTTTCTCTAATCTTAACAATTGCATCAAGTCCACTCATTTTTGGCAACATTAAATCAAAGATTGCCAAATCCGGTGCATTTTTATCAATTTCTGCTAATGCATCAATAGCATTATCAAATTGCACTACTTCATAGCCATTGCTTACAAGTGCTAAATTAATTATTTCGCGAATATTTTCATCATCTTCAATTACAAATATACGTTCTGCCATTTTATACCTCCTAAATCAAACGATAATTGTCTACTGACCCTGTTTGATTAAATTCAACCCATTCACAAATATTAACAGCATGATCACCAATTCTTTCGAAATATTTAGCAATCATTAAGAAATTAATTACTAAATCAATATTTTCTGCTGTTTCATTAACTATTTGAGTTAATTCTACCTTAACCTCTTTAAATAGTCCATTCATTTTTTCTTCCATATTCTTGATTTCTTTAGCTTTTTCTAAGCTAGATTGATGGAAAGCTTCAACTGAACCTTTTACCATCTCCTTAGCTAAAGCAGCCATATTAGGTATATGTTCTACCATTTTGTATGGACATGTTACATCAGTATCTAACAAGATTTCGGCAATATCAGCACCTTGATCGCCAATTCTTTCTAAGTCAGTTACTACTTTTAATGCTGTTGAAACATTTCTTAAATCACTAGCAACTGGCTGTTGTTTTAAAATCAGTGATAGACAACGTGCTTCAATTGTTCTTTCCATATCATTAATAACTTTGTCGCCTGAAATAATATCACGACATAGTTCACGATCACCGCTTTTAAAAGCAACAATACAATTTTCAATTGCTAAAACAACTAAATGACACATTTTATCTAAATCAACGTGTAATTTATTTAAATCATTTTCAAAATTACTTCTTAACATGTTAATCTCCTATCCAAATCTTCCGGTAATATAATCTTCAGTTCGCTTATCTTTTGGCATACCAAAGACATCTTTTGTCTTACCATATTCTACCATTTCTCCAACCAAGAAGAAAGCAGTATAATCAGCAATACGACTAGCTTGTTGCATATTGTGAGTTACAATTGCAATAGTATATTTATCTTTTAATTCTAATAATAATTCTTCAATTTTCAAAGTTGAAATTGGGTCCAAAGCACTAGTAGGTTCATCTAATAAGATTACTTCTGGTTCAACAGCTAATGCTCTAGCAATACATAAACGTTGTTGTTGCCCACCGGATAAACCTAAAGCACTTGTATGCAAACGATCTTTAACTTCATCATATAAAGCTGCAGCTTCCAATGAATCTTTAACGATTTTATCTAATGTCTTTTTATTTTTAATACCATGAATTCTTGGTCCATAAGCAATGTTATCATAAATACTCATTGGAAATGGATTTGGTTGTTGAAATACCATACCAACTTTTTTTCTTAATACAGTAGTATCAACACGACTATCATAGATATCTTCACCATCTAAAGTAACACTTCCTGTAATTTTTACATCTTTAACATAGTCATTCATACGATTTAAAGTCTTTAAAAATGTAGACTTTCCACAACCTGAAGGACCTATAAAAGCAGTAATTTTATTTGTTTTAATATCTAGATTAACATTTTTTAAAGCATGTTTTTCACCATAGTATAAATCTAGATTTCTTGCTTCGATTTTATTTTCCATTCTAATCCACCTTATTTACATCAAATTTATTTGAAATCCATTTTGCTAGGAAGTTCAATCCTAAAACAATTACAATCAATACTAACGCAATTACAAAAGCAACTTCATAACTTCCTTTAGCCATTTCTAAGTATAGCTGAATTGTTAATGTTGCACCAGAACTAAATAAGTGTGTAATCACATTAGTTGGTAAAATACTAAGTGATCCAGCTGTATATAGAAGTGCTGCTGATTCAGCAACGATTCTACCCATACCTAGAATAATTCCAGTTAAAATACCAGGCATTGCACTAGGTAAAAGAACTGTTCTAATCATATACCATTTAGTTGCTCCGATACCTAAAGCAGCTTCACGATAACTTTTAGGAACCGCCTCTAAAGCAACTTGAGTATTTCTTGTAATGATCGGTAAAATCATTATTGCTAATGTAAAAGCACCAGATAAAATTGAAAATCCTAAACGGCATAATTCACCAAAGAATAGCATCCCAAACAAACCATAAATAATTGATGGAATACCGGCTAAAACTTCAGTAGTAAAAGAAATAACACTAACAAATTTTTTATTTTTAGCATATTCATTTAAGAAGATAGCGCCCCCAATTCCAATTGGACAAGCAACTAATAAAGTTACAACAACTATATATAAAGTATTAATAATATTTGGTAAAATTCCTACAGTATCATTTAATATACTTGTTGTATTAACTAAATACGAAAAATCAAAAGTTGGTATACCACGATATAAGATATAGCCAATACAAACAACTAATACTAATACTGAAAGGGCACTTGCAAATTGAATCAAGAAATATAAGACTTTATCACTAACTCGACTTTTTTTGTCGAAAATACTTACACTATTCATTTTCGTCTCCTTTCTTGATAATAAATGTTAAGATTAAGTTAATTGCCATAATGAAAACAAATAGAACTAAACCGATTGTAAACAATACTTGTCGATGAGTTCCAGCTGCATACCCCATTTCTGATACAATTCCAGTTGTTAAAAAACGTACTGAATTAAATGGTAATGGCGCATTAACTGAGTTACCAGCAACTAATAAGATTGCCATCGCTTCACCAATAGCTCTTCCTACCCCAAGGACAATTGCTGAAACAATCCCAGATTTCGCACTAGGTAAAACAACTTTAAAAATTGTTTGGATTTGGCTTGCTCCCAAAGCCAAAGAACTTTTACGATAATCATCAGGAACAGTATTTAATGCTGTTTCTGTAATATTAATTAATGTTGGCAAAATCATAATTGCCAATACAATAATTGCCGAAATTAAGTTAGCCCCACCAGTAAATTGATGAGTAGTAGATCCTTCAAAAATCCACATTTCAATTTTATACATAAAAGGACATACAATTAAAATACCTAATAGCCCATATACAACAGATGGTATCCCTGCTAGTAATTCAATTGCAGCTTTAACTATTTTTCTTACTTTTGGGTTAGCAATTTCAGCTAAATTTATTGCTGTAAATACACCAATTGGTACCCCAATTAAAATTGCTAAAAAAACACCTACAATTGATGTCAAAATAATCATCAAAATACCATATTGCGGGTCAGCTGCTGTTGGTGCCCACACACTGCTAAAAAGAATATCAGCAATACCAACTTCAAATAAAGCTGGAGTACCAGAAATAATCATATAACCAGTAATAGAAACTACAGCAACGATAGATACAATAGCACAGCCACGAAAAATTATCGCGGCTGCCTTTTCTACCATAGACTTTGTTTTTCTATTACTTATAATAGATAACATGTCTTTTTTCATAACTTACTCCTAATTTGGACTAACTAATCCACAAGATTCAACGATTTTTTGTCCTGCTTCACTATTAATGAATTCAAATAAAGCTTGTACTTGTTCGCTTTGTTCACTTACTTCACCTTTAGTTGCCATTACGAATGGTCTTTGTAATGTATATGAACCATCTTTAATTGTATCAGTAGAGATTTCAACGTCATCTAAAGTTAAAGCTTTAACAGTATCATTGTCTTGGATTGCTTCGAATGATACGTAACCAATAGCACCTTCAGTTTCAGCTACACGTCCCATTACTGCTCCAGTTTCATTTAACTCTTGAGCGTAATTACATTGATCTTCAATACCTAAGATTTCTTCAAAAGCTCCACGAGTACCTGAACCAGCTTCACGTCCAATAACTACGATTTGTTGATCAGGTCCACCAACTTGTGACCAGTTAGTAATTTGACCAGTATAGATTTGTTTTAATTGATCAGTAGTTAAGTTACTAATTTCATTGTCTGCATGAGTAACAATAGCGATACCATCAATTGCAACGATATTTTCAACTAAACCTTGATTTTTTTCATCATCAGTTAATGATCTAGATGAATTACCAATATCAGAAGTTCCATCAATAGCAGCTTCAATACCAGCACTTGAACCAGTGAATTGTGGTTCTAATGTTAAATTAGGATATTGTTCTTTAATTCCTTCTGATAATGCGTTAACGAATTCTTCCATTGAAGTAGAACCGTTTAATGTGATTTTACCACTAATGTCGCCTCCGTTTGATGAATCACCTGATCCACCACCGCATCCAACTAATCCTAAGCATAATACTAATGTTAATAATGCTCCAAATACTTTTTTCATACTTTTCATAATTCTTAAATCCCTTCCTTTATCTTTCTTAAGACACATATATAATAATCAAATTAACACTTGCGTTATATCAAAAATCTGTATTAATTATGTTAAGTTTATGTAAAGAAAAGAGAGAATTGCCACTAATTCTCTCTTAAATACATCTCTAACATTGTTCTTAACCTGTTTTTAACATTTGTTCGTAAACTTTCAGGACTAACTACTTCTACTTTATCTTGAAGCATCATTAACCAGCCGATCAAACCATCTGACATTGCTACATTATAAATTTTAGCTGCCAGTCGCTGTTTATCCACTTTTTTTACTTCAATATCTTTTCCAAACTGGCTAACAACCTCCCTAATTACTTGCCGATCAAAAATTATTGTTAAATCAATATGTTCATTACTAAAATACATATTAACATTATTTTCAAATTCTTTAATAATATCATAACTTTCATGGACATCTTCATAACGCCCACGATAATTCATAACTAATCGCATTCGGTCAATTCGATAAACCGATAAACTATCTTTTCGTTTATTAAAATACCCAACTAAATAATAAATTGAATTACGTACTATGATTTGATATGGCGATACAACATAAGTTTCTTCATTTAAATTCCCATTAGTATGATAAACTTCTATTAAATGATTATCCCTAATATCATAACTAACATATTTAAAAGCAATATTTCTTTGATTATTAATAGCTTTAATAATTGTTGTAAGATTTACTAACAAATCAAATGTTAAATCCTGATGCTGACCTTTTTCAATATATAAACGATCTTTCTGGTTATTTGAACTTAATAATAATAATTTATTAACAAGTTTATTAGCTGCTTTTTGATCTAAATTACTATTAGATATAACATTATCAACTAAAAACTGTAATTCACCATCTTCAAAATAATCACCAGCAACAATAAATCCCTTACGCCTAATAGTCTTTATCAATTGCTTACCAGTCAAACATTGATAAAAATCATTAATTCTCTCAATTAAACTATAAACAGTTTTAATATCTACTTTAATACCATATTCTTTTAATGCCGTTACAATATCCTTACCACTAATAGGTTCTTGACTTTCTTTTATCACCTTATAAACATAATACAATTTTTCTCCCATATTATTCTCCTACTCATTTATTAATTCTAAAGGTACATACATCATCTTAGCATATTTACGATATAAGCGTGGACTATAATTATATAAAGATGGCAAATACCGTTCTATTCTTTCATCAATACTAATATATTTAAAATAATGGTATACCTTTTTATATTCTTTTTCTAGTAGTAAAATATAACATGTTAAATAATAATATTTTTCTTTATTAATATTAAGGCGTTTACATACCGATAAAACAAATGGTTCAATAACTTTGGGAGAAAATTTAATTAAATGTCTTAACAAACAATATGTTTCAACTGAAAAACCGCCTAATTCTAAAATATGATTTACTAATTTATATTTATAAATTAGTAAAGGATAAAAATGTTGTTCGATTAAAAGATTCATCATTACTAGATCATATTCCATTTCCTGTAAACTAACCGCCCGATCGATCAAACGCTTAATTCTTGTAAAAACTAAAATCTCTAATTCTTTATTTTTAGCAATCTTCTTTTTTAAAATATAAATATCCATACTTTGATTAACCAGGTCATGTACTTCATCAATGTCTTCACACACTGTTAATAAATATCTTTTTACATCTATAATATCCCGATCAACTACTTGCCAATAACTCTGCATCTTTTCATCACTCCTTTATCTATCATTATTATAGTATTTTTTTATAATTTTATACCAATATCACCTATTATTTTAAAACCTAAAATACGGTTTTAAATAAAAAGTATTCCCTAAATGCAAAAAAAGCGAGATAAAATCTCGCTTAATCTATTCAGTTGTCAAATGTGTGTAAGTGTTGATCAACTCAATTGATTTAATTAGTTTCTCCTGCTTCTTCTTGAAGCTTTTGTTTTTCTGTTAATTTAAAGAATGGGTAATATAATAACATATCTAATAATATTAATCCGATTACCATAATTCCAGCTTTAACATCCATACAACCTAAAGCTGCTCCTAGAGGTGCCGGTGTCGTCCAAGGTGTTTCAATTACCCCCTTACCTACAACATTCAATGCCATCAATGCGTAAGCAATAATTGAATTGACGACTGGTACAAATATAAATGGTATCATCATCAATGGATTTAACACCATTGGTAACCCAAAGATGATTGGTTCGTTAATATTAAAGATAGCTGGTCCAATTGATAAACGTCCTAATGTCTTTAATTCTTTAGATTTAGAACGAGTTAATAAAATACATAATCCTAAGGTTGCTCCCCCACCACCTAAAGTAATTACATATGACCAGAATGGTTGCGTAAAGAAATGAACAATAGTATTTCCTTCACTAAATGCTGTAATATTAGCAACTAGATACATTTGCATAAATGGTAATCTAATTGGTTGCGTAATACTTGCCCCATGTAATCCAAAGAACCAGAATACTTGAGCAATTATTGTAATTAAACAAATTCCTACTAATGAGTCTAGTCCAGAAACTGCTGGCGCTAAGATTGTCATTAACATACTTGGTAATAATTCACCACTTAAGTTTTGAATTATTAATGAAGCACCATAGAAAACAATTACACAAGCAAATAATGGAATAATTGCATCAAATGATGAAGTAATTGCTGGTGGTACTCCTTCTGGTAATTTAAAGCGAATATTTTTCTTCAATAATAAACGCATTATCTCAACACAGCCTATAGAACATAAAATACCTGTAAATATTCCCTTGGCATCTAAATATGTTGTTGGAATATAAGATCCTGCTTGAGCTAATAAATCTGAAGCTTTTGCCCCTTCACTAATAACACTGCTTGGTACTGCAGAAATTGAAGGTGCTGACATAATTAAAAAGACTGCAGTAGTAACACAAGCCGCATTTAAGCCAGGCATTTCATATCTTTTAGCCAAATGATAAGATATTGAAAAAGTAACAAATAGTCCCATTAACGCCATTGTCATGTTATATGGAACTTGAAGTGCAGCTTTATAGGTCTGAGCCCAATTATACCACCCCATTAACATGTCACTGAAAAATCCCCAATCAGGTAATGTATCAGGTGTAAATGGTGGTGTTGAAATAATTAAGCAAAACCCACCTAAAATAGATAATGGGATCGCTACAACCATACCATCACGAATCGCTGCTAAATGTCTTTGGTTCCCCAGTTTAGTTGCAATAGGGACCAAAGTACGATTGGCAAGTTCGTTGAACTTATCCATGAAATTCATATATATCTCCCCTTTCTTACCTACAAGTATAGTAATTTTATTGACAAAATTCATCAAATTTCCAAATCTTTGAATATATTTCCATATTTTAGAAATAACTTGTTATTTAAAAATAAAATGTAGTAAAATATAAAATTAGCCTAATTTACAGCAAAAAATTAATTTATAAATGCTATTATTTTGAGTTGACTTTCACATTTTTCTTACTATAATTACAAATGTGTAAGTGTTTATCTCCTCAATGATAAATAATCAATGACGGAGGAGTACTATGAAACTAATTATTGAAGAAACTGAAAAAGAAATGAGCGAAAGTGCAATGCACATACTACTTGGAGCTATGATGCAAGATAAACGTGTCAACATTTCATTAACTGCTGGTGAATCACCAAAAACATTATATAAAATGATGGCTCCTATTATTAAAGATAAAGAACAATTTAAAAACGTTCAATACTATCTATTTGATGAAGCTCCATATAAAGATAAACCATATGGACCAAACTGGGATGAAATGCATGAATTATTTTTCAATGATGCTAATATTCCAGATGAAAGAATTCATACAACTACAATGGAAAATTGGGAAAAATATGACTGGGAAATTCGTCAAGCTGGAGAATTAGATGTTATGTTAATCGGTTTAGGTTGGGATGGTCATTTTTGTAGTAACTGCCCACGCTGTACACCAATGGATAGCTATACATATATAATGGATCGTGCTACAAAAAACAAAGCAAACCCTACTTATCCACCAAAACCTGATCTACCATTTACTTTATCAATGGGACCTAAGAGTTTAATGCGTGTTAAACATTTAGTAATGATCGTAAATGGTAAACATAAAGCTGAGATTTTGAAAAAAATGATTGAATCTCCTATCAGTGATGAATTACCATCTACTATCTTAAAACTACATCCAAATTTCACAGTTATTTGTGATAAAGATGCCGCTTCATTATTAAATTTAGAAGATTACAAAGAATATCGCTTATAATCTTTGTTGTTTCTAGCCCTGATGCAAAATCAGGGCTTTTGTCTTTTCCAAGATTTGGAAATTAATTGAAAGAAAAAAAGTGCCCTTGATATAATTTAACTAAGTTAAAATCAGGAGGAAATTATGGCAAAGAAAAAAATCAACCGTCAACAATCAAAAAATGTAATTGTCGAAACAAGAATGCGTCGTTTTCTAGCGATGATCATTGACTGGTATCTTACCCAAATGATTTCAGTTATTCCAATAACTTTTTATCTTCGTGATGGTGATTATTTAAAACCACGTATGTTTGAATATACTAATTATCCATTCATGACAGGTTTAGGTTTAATAATTTTTGCTTTTATCGTTGGTATAATTTATTACTGGGTCATTCCTAGTTATTTGTTTAAAGGCCAAACACTGGGTAAAAAAATATGTAAAATAAAAATAGTTACTGAAGACTATCAGCCAGTAAATGCTAAAACATTATTTATTCGTGATATGATTGCAAGTACCTGGATTGAAGGAGGTATCATTATCACTGCAACAAGTATCCATAAACTAGTTGGTTTAGTTGGATATTCACAAATAGCAACTTATTGGCAATATCTTACTTATATAATCACTATAATCTCAATTATTTACGCTTATTTTAATAAACAATCACAATCATTTCACGATAAGATTGCTAAAACAATAGTTATAAAAGATTAATATTTATTGTCAAGTAAAGAAATCCCATGATATAATACAAAAAATATTATATAAAGTGGGTGATGATCATGTTTAATTTAGTTATTATTTTATTATCTACAATCAATAGCGAACCAAAAGATTCAAACAACTATAAAATTGCTAAATATCTTTTAGAAAATTTACATACTCTTGAGGATCTATCGATTAGTGATTTAGCTAATAACTGTTTTGTTTCTAATTCTAGTATTTCACGTTTTTGTAAAGAAATCGGCTTAGATAATTATAATACATTAAAGTCACAAATTATTAAAATACCTTTAGAATACCGATATGCCCATAATAAATTTAATTTTACCCCATCTAAAAACGAAAACATTTTACAATCATACGTTTTTTCGATCATTGATAATTTAAAAAATCTATATACCGATAAACTAGACTCTCAAATCACTGCACTAGTTAAAGACATCTATCAATATAAAGAAGTTGGGGCTTTTGGTTATATGCATTCTGAAAGTATCGCTTTAAACTTACAATACGACTTACAAACAAATGGAAAATTAATCTTTACGCATATAAAATTTACAAACCAAAAAGAATTTATTAACAATGCCGATGAAAATACATTAATTATCATTTTTTCTGAATCTGGTTCATATTTTAATCGAGTTTATCCACGGACAACTCCATTTACTAACCAGAAAAATAAGCCAAAAATTGTTTTAATCACATCTAACCTTAATACGACATTTCCATATGTTGATGAATATATTACTTATAGTTCTAGAAATGACTATGCTAGTCATCCTTATAGTTTAATGACAATTGAATCAATGATTGCCCTAAAATATCTAGAATATATAAAATCACAGTAAAAAAGATATCTTTAAATAGATATCTTTTTTACTATAAATTATGTTGTTTCATATAATTAGTAATTAATCGATAAATACCTCGTTCAATTACTACACCTATAACTGATAAAACTAATCCCATTAAAACAATATTCAATGATACACTTGCTAAGTCTAAGATATCACTAAAGAATAAAATTGCAAAGATGAAACCAAATACCATCATTAAACAAATTAAAATTCTTAATTTAGTAAACGGATAACATGAACGAATTACAGCAATCATTGAAATAATAACTAAAACATAATACATCAATGTTACCGATTCTAAATGATCTAATCCTAAATTACTTCCAAATAACATAATGAAAATAAATAGAATTACCACAGACACTGCATTCCCTGTTGCTTTAGAAAATACTTTTGGTAAAAAGTGTCCTGTAATCTTTCGAGTATCCGATTCAAAAATTGTTAAGAATGAAGGCATTGCCTCAATTAATAAATCAATCAATGTTATCTGCAATGGGATAAATGGAAATGGTGTATTTGTTAATACACAGAATATAGATAATAACACTGTATAAATAGTCTTAATAAAGAATACCCCAGCTACACGAGTAACGTTATTAACTACTTTTCTACCTTCTAATAATACATCTGGTAAACAAGTAAAATCAGAGTTTAATAAAACAACTTGTGAAATCTGTTTTGAAGCATCACTACCATCTGCAATTGCAATTGAACAATCAGCTTCTTTTAAAGCTAATAAGTCATTAACACCATCACCTGTCATCGCTACATGATGTCCATCTGCTTGTAAAGCTTCAACAATTAATTTCTTTTGACTTGGTGTTACCCTTCCAAAAACAGTATATTTAGTAACTATATCTTTTATATCGTCATCGCTTACTTCGCTCATATCAATACAACGATCATAGTTAATTACACCGGCCTTTTTAGCAATCGCCATAACGGTATTAACGTTGTCGCCTGAAATTATTTTAGCCTCAATTCCTTCTTTATGGAAATAAGCTAAAGTTTCTTTTGTTCTATCACGAATTGTATCTGATAAAATAACAGCCATTAATGGTTGTAATTTTGGCAGTTCCTGATTATCACTAACTGTTTCTTTAGTATATCCAATAGCAATAGCTCGCATTCCTTCAAGCATCAATTTGCTAATTTCTTCAGGTAAAGGTCCTGGAATAATTTTTTCAGCTGCTCCTACAACAATTGTTCCCAAGTCTTTAAATTCAATAGCACTCCATTTACGAAGTGAAGAAAACGGTATTTTTTTTGTATGCTGATATGTATCATTTTCACCGAAGTACTCATCAATCGCCTGGAATGTAGCATTATTATCATCACTTGCTTTCAGATAAGAACCCATGACTTCTTTTAAATCAAAACTATCATTAGTTTCTAAGGTAAATGTTTTTTCTACTTTCATTTTACCGTTAGTTATTGTTCCGGTTTTATCCAAACAAAGAACATCAACATGTGATAGTGTTTCTAATGAATATAAATTTTGAACCAATACTTTTTTCTGTGCTAATCTAGCTACTCCATTAGCTAAAGAAACACTTGTAAGTAATACTAACCCTTTAGGAAGCATTCCTAATAATCCAGCTGCTGAAGAAACAACAGCTTCAAATAAAACATCTTGACGTAACCACAATGCTTCAATAAATAAAATAATTCCTAAAGGAATAATCATAAAAGTAGTTACTTTAGTAACTTTTTTCATTGATTCCATCAATTCAGAATTCTGTTTTTTTACTTGTTGAGCTTCTTTAACTAATGTAGTTGCATAGTTATCATCACCAACATTTTTTACCTTGGCATAACATTTTCCAGATACAACACTACTACCAGATAATAAATTAGCACCAACACTTTTATTTATCGGATCTGATTCTCCAGTTAATAATGATTCATTAGCTTCAATCATCCCATGAATAACTGTAGCATCATTACAAACTTGATTACCACTTTCTAATACTAAAACATCATCTAAAACTACTTCATTTATATCTACAACTGTAGGTTTCCCATTACGAACTACAGTAATTGTTGGTTTAGTTAAAATTGATAATTGATCAACTAGTTTTTTTGCTTTAACTTCCTGATAAATACCAATTAAGATATTAGCAATAATAATTAAAATAAAAACTAAATTTGACCATGCCTGGACCAAAACCAAAGCAATAAAGATTAAAAAGTTTAATAAGTTAAATAAAGTACAAACATTATCCTTAACTATTTGTCCATAACTTTTACTTGCAGGTTTACTAACCCCATTTACTTTCCCTTCAACTATTCTTTCATTAACTTCTTTATCATTTAACCCTGTTTTATAAAATAAGGAATTATCATTTTCCAATTAAGTCACCTCCAGATTTTCTTATTATATTATATTTTAACAACTAGTCATACATTCTTAACAAACATTTAACAAAAAAGTCAATCAAACGATTGACCTTTTACTTGCTATTTAATTTATCCAAGAATTTTTTAATTCTTGAAGTAGCTTCTTTTATTTGTTCAATTGAATAAGCATATGATACTCGAATATATCCCTCGCCAGCTTGGCCAAAAGCATTTCCAGGAACACATGCGACTAATTGATCTTTTAATAACTCTTCACAAAACTGTTCTGAAGTCATCCCAGTTGACTTAATACATGGAAAAACATAGAAAGCCCCTTGTGGAGTAAAAGTATGCAATCCCATATCATTAAAAGCCTTAACGATATAATTTCTTCTTAACATATAAGCTTGTCGCATTTTTTCGATTTCATTATCACAATGACGCATTGCTTCAATTGCTCCATATTGAGCACCAGTTGGCGCTGACATAATTACATATTGATGAATTTTATTCATTGCATTCGTTAAAACTTCATTAGCTAAAACATAACCAAGTCGCCATCCAGTCATTGCATAAGCTTTAGAATAACCACTTACTAAAATAACCTGATCTTTTATTTCTGGAAAAGCAGCAATTGAACAAAATTTTTGCTCATATGATAACTCTGCATATATCTCATCAGTAATAACAATAATTTCGTGTTCTTTGATAATCGGAACTATTTTTTCATAATCCTCTCTTGTCATAAATCCACCAGTAGGATTACTTGGATAGTTCAATAAAATTGCTTTAGTTTTTGGTGTAATAGCAGCTTCTAATAATTCAGGTGTTAATTTAAACTGATTATCTTCTTTCAATTCAATATTAACAACCTTTCCACCAGCTAATTCAACCCCAGGTGTATAAGCAACATAGCTTGGCTGTAACAAAATAACTTCATCACCAGGATTAATTAAACTTCTAAATGCTAAATCAATAGCTTCTGAACCACCTACCGTTACAACACATTCTTTTTCATAATCATAATCTAAATTAAATCTTCTTTTTTGATAACGACAAATTTCTTTTCTTAACTCTGCAAGTCCTTTATTAGCCGTATAAAATGTTTTACCTTGTTCAATAGAATAAATTGCAGCTTCTCTAATTTTCCAAGGAGTATCAAAATCAGGTTCACCAACTCCTAAAGAAATAACGCCTTCCATTTCACTAGCTAAATCAAAAAACTTACGAATACCACTAGGGGGAATTTCTCTAACAGTATTATTTAATACTTTATTAAAATCCATTATGGTGTTACCAATAGCCTTTCTGCACTATCTTTATCGTTATCATCAAAACTAATTCCATTATTTTTATATTGTTTTAAAACAAACATCGTCGCTGTACCAATAACTCCCTCTAATGGTGCTAATTTAGACCCAACAAAATGAGCAACTTCTTGCATTGTATGCCCCTTTACAATTGCAACAAATTCAAAGCTTCCACTAAGTAAGTACATTGTATCTACTTCAGGAAAAGAATAGATTTTTTTAGCGATACGATCATAACCATATTCTCTTTCTGGTGTTGCGTTGATTTGAATCATTGCCATTACATTATCTACATTAGTACGATCCCAATTAATAATCGTATGATATCCACAGATAACTTTATTTTTCTCTAACTGGCTGATTGTCTTTTCGACATTATCTTCAGTTTCATTTAGAGCCATTGCTAAATCAGTTACTTCCATTCGCGCATTATCATGAAGTAATGTCAATAATAAGTTCTCATCCATAATTTCTTCCTCCAATTTATTTTAATTATTATATAACATTTTATAACATTGGTAAAGATACTAATATTTATTAATATAATTATTTTTTATTACATTTTTTTATAATAATATTACTAAATATTTATTAAAAAAACATAATATCATCCCTTTACTAGATAGATTATGATAAAATAATAACAAGGAGGTTTTACAATGCTAACATTCTATGTATCTAGCTACGGCAAAAATGATGATAAAGGAATTTATATAGTCAATCTTGACGAAAAAACACAAAAATTTTCATTAGTGCAACATATAGTTACTCAAGATTACCCATCTTATATGATCACTAAAAATAACACTTTATTTCTCAGTTATAAAAACGCCGGCAAATTTAATGATGGTGGAGGAATTGGCAGTTTTTCCATCTACAAAGATGAATTAATCCCTAATAATAATTATAATTCCAACGGGCGCTCATATACTCACTTATGTGTCAGTGATAATTTACGCTATTTATTTGCTGCAAATTATCATGTTGGTTCAACTGCATCTTATTTATTAGAAAACAACTATATTAAACAAAAAATAAACGCTGTTCATCACACCGGTTTAGGTCCTGATTTACTAAAACGACAAACAGGCCCTCATTGCCACTGTGTTGGAATTACCCCTGATAAAAAATATGTTTACGCAGTTGATTTAGGTGCTGATAAAGTTATTATGTATACCTATGAAGATGGTAAGCTTGAAGAGGCTAGTAACCATAATCTAAACGTTGTTCCTGGTTCCGGACCAAGACATATGATTTTTTCAAAAGATGGTCGCTATGCTTATTTAGTAAACGAAATTGCTAATAATTTGATGGTTTTTAAATATAGTGATGAATATTTAAATTTAATCCAGGTAATCCATACTACTCCTCGTCATTTCCATGACTTTTCAAGTGCTAGTGCAATTCGCCTAAGCGATACTGGGAATCATCTTTTTGTATCAAATCGTGGTCATGATAGTATTGTTTTATATCGGGTAAATAAAGAAACCGGTAAAGTCAGTCTATTATATATGGTTCATACTGGTAGAAGTCCTCGTGATTTCAATATAATTGATAATAAATATTTAATTGTTGGCGCTCAAGATGATGACGAAATAGAATTATTTACATTCGATGAAGAGGAAGAACAATTAGTTAGAACAGTTTATACTTTAAAAATTCCTGCCCCTGTTTGTATTGCTGTAAATAAATAAAAGGAGAATATAATAATGAGATATGAAATTAAAGGTGATAATCTACCTGTAGTTATTTGTCATTTACAAAAAGGTGAAACTATGATTACTGATAGTGGGGCCATGAGCTGGATGGATCCTGTTATGAAAATGGAAACAACTAGTGGTGGTTTTGGAAAAGCTTTTGGTCGGATGTTTAGTGGTGAGACAATGTTTCAAAATCGCTATACTGCTATTGATGACGGGATGATTGCTTTTGCATCATCATTTCCAGGTTCAATCAAAGCAATTAATATTGATCCTGATCATGAAATAATAATCCAAAAATCAACATTTTTAGCTTCTACTCAGAATATTGAAATGTCAGTTTTTTTCAATAAAAAAATTGGTACCGGCTTTTTTGGTGGTGAAGGCTTTATCATGAATAAAATCAGTGGTCATGGTCTAGTATTTTTAGAAATTGACGGTACTGCAATTGAATATGATTTATTACCTGGTCAACAAATGATTGTTGATACTGGATATTTAGCAATGATGGATGCAACATGTAAAATGGAAATTCAAAGTGTTAAAGGTGTTAAAAACAAGCTATTGGGTGGTGAAGGATTTTTCAATACTATTGTAACCGGTCCTGGTAAACTTGTGTTACAATCAATGCCAATTAGCTCTGTTGCTTCAGTTATTTCACCATTTATTCCAACTGGTGGAAATTAATAATCATGATTAATTGGAATATGCTTTGCATATTCCTTTAATTTTGTTAAAATACTATCGAAATGAGGTATATTTATGAAACCAATGATATTTTTTGACGTTGATGGAACATTACGTGATAATCATCATCATAAAGTTTGTCCTTCAACAATAGAAGCATTAAACAAATTACATGAATATGGTTATAAAATCGGTGTTGCTACAGGTCGTTCTGTAAATTCATTAAAAAGAACTGGTATCCCTGATCTAATTAAATGGGATGGCTATGTTTGCAATAATGGTCAAAGTATTCTTGATCAAGACTATAACTTAATTCAAGAATTAATTATTGATCCAAAAGTTGTAAGACAATGCATTGAAACTGCCAAAAAACATAATATTCCGTTAGCTTTAAAAACCGAAAATCGTTTTTTAACACAAGACCCAGATGAAAATGTGCTTACTGCCATCAAATACTTCAATTCTCAAGTCCCACCAGTTGGAACATATCATGACGAAAAAGTAGCTGCGATGATTGCTTATGGACCATTAGGTTATAATTATGTCCATTTTAAAGCAATTAGTGGCATTCATGTTTTACCAGGAGTATCTACTTATTGTGATATTACTCATGCCGATGCTACAAAAGCAACTGGTATTAAATATCTCTTAAATAAATATCAGCTTGAAGAATATGTTTGTTTTGGTGATTCATTAAATGATGTTGAAATGTTTAAACACGCAAAAATCTCTATCTGTATGGGACAAGGTGATGAATATTTAAAAAGTATTGCTACATATGTAACAGATAGTATTGATGATGATGGTTTATACAATGCTTGTAAACAATATCAATTTATTTAAAAAGGAACGATGATGCTAAGTTAGTATCATTGTTCCTCTCTTTTTATTACCCTTGCAACTTGTTATTAAGCGATAAATACTATCTCCATTGCATATTATCAAGCTTCTAATATTTGTAAATCTTCTAACTTACTATTCGCTATTTGATTGATTACTTATTTATCTACTTTATTATAAATAATCCACAATAATCATAATACCTAATGGAATTTTAACTATTAATAATAAAGTATAAATATGGATTATTTAATTTTAGCATTTTATTACATTCACTTTTTAAAGAAATTTTTATATTAATTATATAAGTATATAGTTATTTTTCTAACAACTTATTACCTCTTTGTTTCAATCTTTAAACAAAAAAAGATCAGGTAACTGATTATTCAAATTACCTAATCTTTAGCCAATTAAATTAATTATATTTTCTTCTTACTGCAACTGTTCCTAATACAGATAAAGCTACAAGTCCACCTAATAACATTAAGTCAGCATCATCACCAGTTTTAACTGAATTAGCTGGTTTATTAGTATCAACAGGAGTATCAGGTTTTGTAGTTGTTTGAGCTGGTTGATAATTAGCAGCCCATTGCCAGATATGAGTTCCATCACTATCTTGTGGATTATTATTTAATGTATAAATCCATGACCAGTGATTACTATATTCTACTAATGTTTCTACTCCGTCTTGAT